>JAIRKW010000149.1 GCA_031259875.1 Campylobacteraceae bacterium | reverse complement strand
TTTGCGGAGTTTTTCAAATCTCCAAAGCGGCGCAGAATATTCAGATTTTTTATAATAAATTAAACCTGTATCTTGCCGCCGCTCTTTATTTTGCATTTAACTTAAAAAATTACATGGCTAAGTCAGACCATTTTTTTCTGATAAATATAGATGTCAGCCGCGTTAATCGTAATGCTCCTGCCGGTTTTATTGGTGATTGGATAGACGATATTATGTCTCCGATAATTTTTATATGTGCAATTGGCTTTTTATATAAAAACAGCGCCTATTTATCCAAAGTTTTTTACAAAATATTATTTAAAAAAAGGTTTTTTAAGGTGGCTCTTTTATGTCGCATTGACAATACTCTTTGCTGTTTTAAGTGCATTTTTATTTAGAATTTTAGGACACTTGTTTATGCTTTTGAGTACATTGCCGATTAAAAATGCTGCTGGAACTTTGAATTTAACTTCGTCTAAAGATATATTTACCATAATCACTTTTTTCCCATATCTTGTATCATTGTTGATTTTATACCGAAAAATATCCAAAACTGATGAAGTAAATGAGATTGTCGTAAATAAAGAGGATAAAAAAGTTGTAAGACATGTTCATATTGCAATTGTTGTTTTATTTGTGATTACTATTTTTGCTATAAAAATTGGAACCGATGCTGTCGCCTTTGTTCTGTTTCTTTTGATTATGGTGCCGATGATTATTATTCTGCCGTTTTTAGTAATTCTAATTTTGCAAAGTTACAATCTGACAAGGATTGTAATATGCGTAGCAGCTTTGGAAACGGTATTTTTTTGGATATTCTTTTTCTCGCCGATTTACAGCATTCTATTTGCCCGCTAAGTAGTTTTTTAAGAATGTTACAGTAAAATCTCGCGTTAAATTATTTACAAAGGAATTTTATGAAGCGCACATATCAGCCGCACAATACGCCAAGCAAAAGAACTCATGGATTTCGTGCGAGAATGAAAACCAAAAACGGCAGAAAAGTTATCAATGCACGCCGTGCAAAAGGCAGAAGAAGATTGGCAGTATAGGTTCTTATCGCTCATTGAAAAAGAGCGATGAGTTTTCAGCAGTTTATAAAGTTGCAAATAAGTGGCACTGTGAAGGTGCCGTGGTCTTTTACAAAACATCAAACGAGAAAAAAGCGGGTTTTACCGCAGGTAAAAAAGTGGGTAACGCTGTTCTTAGAAACCGCGCCAAAAGAAGGCTTAGAGCAATATTCACACAAACAGAACAAAAGCTAAAAGAGGGTATTTATATCTTTGTGGCGAAAGAGGGTTTGAAAAATATGGATTATAAACAGTTAAAAAGCTCGCTTTTGTGGTCATTTAAACGACTTGAATGTTTTAAGTGATGAGAAAATTTGCATTATGGTTTTTGAAGCTCTATCAGAGATTTTTTACGGTTTTTAGTTTTGGAAGCTGCCGTTATTATCCGACGTGTTCAGAATATGCAAAGTTACTGTTTGAGTATGATAATCTTGTTTTGGCTTTTATGAAAAGCGTACTTAGGATACTGCGTTGCAATCAACTTTTCAAGGGCGGTATCGATTATCCTGCTGTAGGAAAAAACGCTTTTAAAAAGCCTCCGCTTTTGAGACAGTCGTTTAATAATGTGAATATTGTGGTTTGGTTTGTACCGACTAAAAAGAGCTCCTTTTATGTCATAAAATCACTCCGCAGTTTAAATAAATTTTAAGGATTTTTCGTGATAGATAAGATGAGCGCGCAAAGCAGAGTGATTTTGGCTACAGTTTTAGCAGTACTATTTTTTGTTTTTTACTCGTATTACTTCTCCCCGCAGCAGCAAATTGATGGTGTCAATACTACCGCAAATACTGAAAAACTGCAATCCAATGAAGCTCCGCAAGTGGTTAATGCTGCGGCTTCAGAGGCTCCAATAAGTACGCAAAGTGTTAATATGGACGAGATTATCGCTAAAGTAGAAGCAGAAGATTTTGAGATATATATAGATAAGCTTGGACGCATTGCCAAATATTTTCTCAATGGAAATGATTTTAAAGATGAAAACGGCGAAAGGATACAACTTATAGATGCGTCATTTTCGCTGCTGCCTTTAGAAGTTAGATTCAGTGATAAAGCTTTAAATGAAGAAGCGTTTAAGAATCCTTATACCGCTGATAAAAAAGAGATAATTTTGGGTAATGAACCGGAAATTTTGATACTCACGCAAGAGTTAAATGGCGTAACGCTTACAAAAAAGATAACATTTACACAAAATAAAGGCTACAATGCGGAGATATCGCTCACAAATCCTAAATTATACTTTATTTCAACAGGTTTTCGTCCGAATGTTTTAGCAGACGGATATACATTTCACGGGGCAATTATCAAAAAGAGCGATGATTCCATAGAGACGATAGAAGACGGCGATATTAAAAAGACAGCAACATTTTCAAATGCTTCATTTGCTGCTGCAAGCGATAGATACTACACAACTTTACTGGCTAACTTTGATGAAAAGCTGAATGTGATTGTAAGTCCTGCCAAAGATGAAAATCCGAATATTTTCATAGAAGGCAGAGAAAATTTAAAACTCACAGGCTATATAGGACCCAAATCAAAAGCCAATATACATTCTGTAGATACAAGACTTGATGATGTTATAGAATATGGTTTTTTTACTTGGATATCAAAACCGCTCTTCTCATTTTTGTATTTTATTCATTCAAAAGTTGGAAACTGGGGCTGGTCGATAGTTATTATCACGATAATCATCAGACTTATTCTTTATCCGCTTACATATCGCGGAATGGTATCTATGAATAAACTTAAAGAGCTTGCGCCAAAAGTTAAAGAACTTCAGGAAAAATACAAAAATGATAAGCAAAAATTAAATATTCATGTTATGGATTTGTATAAAAAACACGGTGCAAATCCTATGGGCGGCTGTTTGCCGATACTCATACAGATACCTATATTTTTTGCGATTTACAAAATGCTGTTTAATACTATAGAGCTTAAAAATGCAGAGTGGATTTTGTGGGTGCAGGATTTGGCGGAGAAAGATCCTTATTTTATACTCCCTATCGCTATGGGACTTACTATGTTTTTACAGCAAAAGATGACGCCGACAACTTTCACTGACCCAATGCAAGAGAAGATTATGAAATTTTTACCGCTTATATTTACATTCTTTTTCTTGTGGTTTCCGGCGGGTCTTACATTGTATTGGTTTATAAATAATCTTTTCTCCATTTTTCAGCAAATGTATGTAAATAGGCATTTTAAACGCTTAAAAGAGCAAGAGAAGGAGAAGGCGAAGCAATGAGAGTAGAAGCAAGCAGTCTGGAAGAGGCTTATTCTAAAGCGGCTAAAGAGTTGTCCTGCTCTGTTACAGAGCTTGATTTACAAGTTTTGCAGTATCCTAAAAGCGGATTTTTGGGTATCGGCAAAAAGAAAGCTATTGTGGAAGTCAGACGCAAAACAAATGTTAATACTCAACGTTATGAGCGAAATTTTAATAATAAAAGCGAACGTTATGACAAAAAATTCGACAAAAAAGAGCGCAGACCAAGGGAGGATGCTTCAAAACAAGAGCCAAAAAAACAGGAAAATGTAAAAAAACAGGAAGCGGTTGCAGTAGAACGTCCTATTACCAAAAAGAGCGTTTCTGTTGCCACCCCTTTTGATGATAAATTTCATAAAGAGAAGATTAATCCTAAAAATATTATTTATGAAGTGCAGGATAAAATAAAATCACTTTTTGCAAATCTTTGCTTTGAGATTGCGGATATTAGCGTATCAGTTTATGATGATGATACACTTTTAATAAAGATTGACGGACCCGATGCTGCGCTTTTGATAGGAAAAGACGGGTGCAGATATAAAGCGCTCTCATATCTTTTCTACAGTTGGATAAATATTAAGTACGCTCTTGGTATCAGGCTTGAAATAGCTGAGTTTTTGAAAAATCAAGAGGAGATGATAGGGCGTTATTTAGAGCCTATCATTGAACGCGTACGTACACAAGGCAGAGGACAGACAAAAATACTTGACGGTATTTTGATAAAAATTGCACTCGAGAGACTTCGCGGCGAATTTCCTGAAAAGTATGTTGGCATCAAAAATGGCAAAGACGGCGGGAGATTTATCGTTATAAACGAGTTTAATAGGAAAAATACATAGGTACTATTGCCGCTGTCGCGACTGCGTATGGAGTAGGCTCTATCGCGATTGTAAGAGTAAGTGGAGATAGAGCCTACAAAATAGCTCTTCTTTTGAGCGGCAAAAAAGTTTTAACTCCAAGATATGCCGCTCTTTCTTACATTTATAATGAAATCGGCGAAGTTTTAGACCAAGCTATTATTGTCTATTTTAAAGCGCCCCATAGTTATACGGCTGAAGATGTGGTTGAGTTTCAATGTCATGGTGGCATAGTTACGGCAAATATGATTTTGGAAGCTGTTTTAAGGCAAGGTGCCAGACTTGCAAATCCGGGAGAATTTACAAAAAGGGCATTTTTAAACGGACGTATAGATTTGAGCAAGGCTGAAGCTATAGGTAAACTCATAGATACAAAAAGTGTCAGTGCGGCAAAATTATTGTCACGTCATTTAAAAGGTGAATTAAAAGAGTTTGTCGATAAAGCACGCGTTGATTTACTCGAAATTATCGCATTTACTGAAGTTACTATTGATTATGCTGAAGAGGATTTGCCGCAGAATATGGGAGAGCAAATAGAGGAGAAACTGTACTCTTTATCCTTAAAAATGGAGCGTATTTTGGAAAATTCCAAACAGCGCGAAGGGCTTATAGAGGGGTTTAGAGTGGCGATTGTAGGTAAAACAAATGTCGGTAAAAGTTCGCTTTTGAATAGGCTTTTGTGTTATGAGCGCGCTATCACAAGCGATATCGAAGGAACAACAAGAGATACAATAGAAGAAGAGATAAAGATAGGCACACATATAGTCAGATTTGTAGATACGGCCGGTATTAGGGAATCTGACAACGAAATAGAGCGCATAGGCATAGAACGCTCTTTGAAGGCGGTAGAATCGGCTGACATTATTATTGCTGTTTTTGATAATGCAAGAGCAGCTGACAATGAAGATATAGCTATTTTGAAGCTTTTAAGCCAAGATGGTAATGGTAAGAAAATTATTCATGTTTTAAATAAATGCGACCTTAAAAACAGTTTTGACAAAAAACTTTTAAATAATCCCGTGAATCTTAGCTGTATATACGATATAAAACCTTTGACGGATACATTGGATGAGTATTTAAATACGCTTGATGCAGGTGATGAGATAATACTCTCATCACTAAGGCAAATTGAAGCTGTAAGCAAAACGATAGACAACATTAAAACAGCACAAGAGTTAATAAAAGACGGCGCATTGGAGCTGTTCTCGTTTCATTTGAATGAAGCGATAAATGCTCTCTCTTCCATTACGGAAGCTTACGAACGCGACGAAATCCTTGAAGTGATGTTTAGTAAGTTTTGTCTTGGCAAATAGATTTATCTTTTTTCATCAGTTTGGCGTGAAGCCATAACGAAAATAGTATAACTGCCGTGCCGATAGCCAAAGTCATATAATTTTCTACTTTACCCCAAATAGTAATATTTACGATAAGACCTGCTGGAATCAGTGCATTGTTCATAATACCTAGAACCCCGGCGTCTACCATCGTAGCGCCTTTGTTCCATAAAAAATATCCGACTCCGGAAGCGGCTAAGCCAAGCCAAATTAAAATAAACCACTCCGAAAGAGAAGCATCAATTTTTCCGAAATCTCCAAATGTTAAAAATGCTAAGGAAGTTACAATGAGTGCGCCAAAGTGAAAATAACCAAAAATTTCTTCCTGCTTAAATTCACATCTTTTCTCCACTACATATTTATATGCGCTTTGACCTGCTGCAAAACAGATATTTGCGGCTTGTATAAGTAAAAATCCTGTTAAAAATTCACCGCTTACATTATCATATCGTATAATAAAAGCTCCAAATACGGCAATCGCTGCGCTTATGAGATATAAAAAGCGGAATCGTTTAGCTAAAATATCATATATAAGCGTTACATAAAAAGGCGTAAATATTGTGAAAAGCAAGATTTCAGGTACACTCAAGAAGCTGTAAGAGTGATATAACAGCAGATACATTATGCCTATTTGTACAGAGCCTATGAGCAGCAATTGAAGTTGCAAAGTTAACGGTACACTGCGAAATCTCGTAAATGGTACAAATAAAGCTGCAGCTAAAGCGATACGGATAAATACTAAAAAATATTTATCTAATCCCATTAAATATTCACCTATAAGACTGAAAGAAAAAGCCCATAATATTGTTACAATAATTAGATAAAGCACGTAAAACCTTTACTTGTGGTTACTGAAAAATTTTGTGATTATCACACAAAATACATTAAAACGACTTTATCTATATAAAATATTTTATGGGAATTTTTTTTAGAACTTTATGAGGTTTGCAAAAGTTACATTTTGCTATTTTAACTTTTTTATAAAGCTTTGCTGTTTGGGTAAATAATGTCAAAATTAAACAAGCTCGTATGAGATAGGCAGGATAAAAAGTAAAACTTTAGGCGGTTTGGGAAAATTTTTAGAAGCTTTTTGGATAGATTTTAATGCACTTTGGTCAAGCATTGAAAAACCTGAACTTTCACTAATCTCCAATAGGGTAATTTTGCCGTTTTGATCTATTCTTATTTTAATTTTGGCGATACCTTCCATGCGCAATTTTTTTGCTTTTGAGGGGTAGTCTTTTTTTGCCTCTTTGTCTATAGCTGCTCTGATAATCGCTATAATATGATCATCTTCAATCATGGAGGATGAGACTGTTTCAGCTCCGCTGTTTTGTACTTGTATCTGCGGGAGTGGCGGCGGAATATTATCGTCGCTTTTTTTCTCTTCTATCTCCTCCTCTTTTGGCTCCTCTACAGGAATAGGGACTGGAACAGGCTCTTTTTTTACTATTTTTGGCTTTGGCTGCTTTGGTTTTGGTATCTCTTCTTTTGGCTGTTCCTTGGGCTGTTCCATAACAAACGATGTCAAAGCCATTTTTAACGGTGCTTTTAAATTTTCGCGCAACGCCACAACCTCTTTTTCATTATTGATAAAATATTCATAAATAATATATAAAAGACTGCCATGTATAGTACACGAAAGTATGAAACCGATTAGAAATCCGATACCGTTATTTTGTTTTTTCATGTTTTGTTACTATCTGTATATTTTCGTGCCCTTTGTTTTTAAGGATATCAATAATATCTATAAAACGTCCGAAACTACTGATTTTATCGCCTAAAATAATAACCTCGTCAGAGTTTCTAAGCAGTATAACTCTAGCTTTAAACTGCTCAAGCGTAACCTCATTATCGTTTATGTATAACTTATCATTTTCACCTATGATTAATTCAAGCGGCGGCTCTTCGACGGTTTTTGTGATTATAGCGCTTGAAGCAGAGGGTAAATCTACTTTTATTTTCCCCTGCGCTATAAATGTCGAAACGGTTAAAACAATAGAGAGTAACACCAGCATAACATCTATAAATGGTACTACATTCATACCATCAGGTCGTTTAAGACGCATTTTTGTTCGCTTTAAATTTTGCTATGCCGACGTCTACCTGCCTCAAACACATAGTGTATATCATCAAAGTCGGTATTGCCACCAAAAGTCCTGCAGCCGTAGCTTTAAGGGCTAAAGAGAGTCCAATAAGAATAGAGTTTGTATCAAACGTTCCTTTACTGACGCCCATGTCATAAAAAGTTATCATAACGCCTACAACAGTTCCCAAAAGCCCTATATAAGGTGCATTCGAACCTATAATGGAGAGCGTGGTAAGGTTTTTTGTCAAATCATTTTCCAGTTCATTTTCATTGGTATAATTGTTTACATTATATCTTTTGTAAAAAATAACTCTTTCAATGGCGAACGCGAGAGAGAAAACACTCATCAACCCAAGTACGCCGAATATGGCGTAATCTATGTACTCTTTTATAAATTCCATAAAAATACCCTCAATGATTTTATATATTTTTAAAGTCGGAATTATAGCACTTTAACTTTTATATTAGCTTTAATGAAAATGATTATCATAGTTTGTAATATATAATTTTAAGCGTAAAAATATTACTAAAGTTTTAGCTAAAACAGAATATAATTCCCCCTATTTTAAGGAGTCCGTTTTTTTATGTTTAAAACTGCGTGGCAGGCGATAAAAGAAGCCAAAGATATTGTACTTGTGTCACATATTATTCCCGATTGCGATACGCTTGGCTGTAGTTTGGCGCTGTATGGCATTTTGCAAAAAGAGGGCAAAAATGTATTTTTATTTAATGCTACAGAAAATCTGCCTAAAAAATTACGTTTTATGCCTTATTTTAACGAGATACACTCATATCTGCCGTCTAAATTTGATATGGTAATAGTGTGTGACTGTGCAAATTTTGACAGAACTGGTTTAAATATAGAAGTGATAAAAAAAAGAGCTTTTGTAATTAATATAGACCATCATCTTACAAACTCAAATTTCGGCGATATAAATCTTGTCGTCAGTCCAAACTCAAGTGCGAGTATGGTTGTATATGAGATGCTTAAGCAAAACAATATCAAGTTTACTCCAGAAGCAGCTTCATGCTTATACATTGGTACGATTGATGATACCGGTTTTTTTGCATATGGTACAATGAATGCCTCAACTTTTTTTGATATGGGTGAACTTGTAAATTTTGGTGCAGACCCTGTGCTTATCTCAAAACAGTTGAAGCAGAGCGTTCCGCTGGCTAGATTTCGCCTTAGAGAGTATGCTGCGAAGAGTTTTGATTTGCTGCGAAATGGTATGGTCGGACTGCTATTTATATGGCAGGAGGATTTAAAGCGTACCGGAGCTAAAAGAGAAGATACGGAAGATATCATAAACCTTATAAGAGATATTGTAAGCGTTGAGATGGCGGTGATGATTTTAGAAGAAGAAGACGGCAGTTTTAAGATTTCTCTTAGAAGTAAAAATTATCTTGATGTTTCCAAGATAGCTTTAAAATTTGGCGGCGGCGGACACTTTGGAGCAGCGGGCTTTGAGAGCTCTATGATGCATGCGGAAGATATAGCAAAAATGATACTTAATGAATTTGATAAAGGAATGAAAGAATATGGCACGAAAAAATAAAAGTTCAAAAAGGACACTTTTAATTATATCGCTTGTTATTATATTGTTGATGGCATTTATTTATAACTCAAAAATGTTTGAGAGAGAACCGCCGCAAGTTTTTGCAGACGAAACTATCTATTGGAATTTAAAAAAACCTTTAAATGTTAAAATGACCGATGAAAGCGGCTTTAAGCGTGTTTTAATACAACTTAGCGACGGCGAGAACAGTATAACGCTGTTTAATGAAAAGTATAGTACACAGAATAAGGAGCTTGAGTTTAATATCACTTTCCCCAAAAAAGGTTTCTATAGCAAAAAAAACCAATATATGCTTAGTTACGAGGTCGTTGACCATAGCTTTTGGAATTTTTTTATGGGCAATAAAATTATCAAAGAGTCCGTTATTATAGTGGACAAGCAAGACCCGATAGCTTATGTGGTGGCAAACTCTTACAAGATAACAAAAGGCGGTATTGGAGTTGTGGTATTTAAAGCCGAAGATGCCAATATGAATGAAGTGTATATTCAAACGAATTTTGGCAAAAAGTTTAAGGCTGTTCCATTTGAAAAGGATGGATATTATATAGCGCTTATATCATGGCCAAGAGAGCAGAAAAATCTTTTGAACGCAGAGATAGTAGTAACCGACCTTGCAGGCAATATAGCGCGGGAGAGGATAAGATATTATTTGCAGGATAAAAATTATAAAAGTTCTAAAATCACTCTTAGTGATACTTTTTTAAATAACTCTATAGCCTCTTTAGCGCGCGATATAGACGATGACAAAACTCAGGATATGAGTGCGATTGAGAAGTTTATGTTTATCAATGACACTTTAAGAAAAGAGAGTGTTAAAACAATCGGGACAGTTACTGACAATATGAGTTATACCAGATATTTTTCACTTGAGCCGTTTTATCCTTTGAAAAATGGTGCAGTTGTGGCAAGTTATGGTGATTTTAGGACGTATGAGTACGGTAAAAAGAAGGTGAGTGAGTCGTATCATTTAGGACTTGATTTGGCCAGTACGTCCGGAGCAAATATCACTGTAAGCAATAGAGGCAAAGTCGTATTTGCCGGTGATAACGGCATATACGGTAAAACAGTTGTTATTGACCATGGTTTTGGTATCTACTCACTGTATGGACATTGTTCAAGTTTATTGGTACAGGAAGGTGATAGTGTAATGGTTGGGCAAGTTATAGCCAAAACAGGCAGAACAGGCTTTGCGTTTGGTGACCATTTGCATTTTGGCATAGCCATACAAGGCATAGAGGTAAGGCCTGAAGAGTGGATGGATGAGAGGTGGATGAGAGATAATCTGTTTGAGGTTATAAATAATGCAAAGAGCCTAATAAACGGTGAAAAATAATAATAGTAAATAATTTACTAATAGAAAATATGGTATAAATACAGATTAGTTTTTATAGAGTTTTAAAGAGAGGTAAGAGAATTGAATCAAACGACCATCCTAAATAGGGTGGAGAGTGTAGGTATCGGACTTCATAAAGGTGAGCCAATAAGCATTATTTTAGAGCCTTTGGAAGCTAACAGCGGTATCGTCTTTTACAGAAGCGATATCGGAGTAACAGTACCAGCACTCCCGCAATATGTTGTAAATACACAAATGGCGACAGTTATCGGTGCGGGAGAAGATAGTTCAATCTCAACCATAGAGCATCTGTTGTCAGCTGTCAACTCTTACGGTATAGATAATCTGCGTATTACCGTTAGCGGTATGGAAGTACCAGTAATGGACGGCAGTAGTGCCAGCTTTTGCATGATGTTGGATGAAGCCGGTATAAGAGAGCTGGATGCACATAAAAAAGTCATTGTCATTAAGCGTGATGTCGAAGTAAAAGACGGCGATAAATTTGTGCGCGTTAGCCCTTCTACAAATCCTGTATATCATTTTATTATTGATTTTGCACATCCTGTTATCGGCAGGCAGGAATATATATATGAATTCGGCAAGCAAAATTTTCTAGAGCATATAGCAAGAGCAAGAACTTTTGGATTTTTGAAAGATGTACAGCTGTTGCGCAGTATGGGGCTTGGACTTGGTGGTTCTTTGGATAATGCTATCATTATGGATGAAAAAAAGATACTAAATCCGGAAGGACTTCGCTTTCCAAACGAGTTTGTACGTCATAAAATCTTAGATGCTATCGGTGATTTGTGCTTGCTTGGATTTCCTATGCTTGGCAATTACGACTCATATGCCGGAAGTCATAAATTAAACCACTTGCTTACAAAAGAGATACTCAAAGACCCGCAAAATTATGAGGTCAAAACTATCAGCAAAGCTGTTTGGCATGAAAAGGCATTCGCATAAAAAACAAAATAGACGTGCTTGTGATTGCACTCTCGTCGCCATTAATAGTGGGAATTTATAATCAAAACACTCTTATTAAAACATTTGAGAGCAGTGAGCCCTCAAGCGAGGCGCTTGCGAAAATATTTGATGAAGTTTTGCATTCTTATGATATAGGTATGCTTTTTTATACAAATGGTCCGGGCAGTTTTATGTCCATTAAAGTAAGCTATATTTTTTTAAAAAGTCTCTCTATCGCGCTTAAAATACCGCTTTTGGCATGCGAAGGATTTGCTTTTAATGCCAATTCTCCCATTAAAGCTCTTGGTTCACAATGGTTTTTTAAAGAAAAAGAGGGTATTGTGCTGAAAGAAAATCCGATAAATGAAGCGGCTCGTTTTACTTTGCCTTTAATTTTAGATAAAAGTCTATTTGAAAGTGAAAATGAGCCTCTATATATTTTACCCGCAGTTTAGGAGAAGAGTTGAGAATTAAGATAAAAGTTCCGGCTACAAGCGCAAATTTAGGACCAGGGTTTGACACTTTGGGACTTGCTTTAAAACTTTACAATGAAACTGTCATAGAAAATTCAAGTTACTTCTCTATATCTGTAAAAGGCGAGGGCAGTGAAAAACCTCATGTGAAGACAAATAATACATTTGTTAATATTTTTTATGATATATACAAAGAACTTACGGGAAAAAAGGATAACTTTAGATTTTCTTTTTTTAACTCTATACCGTTTTCAAGAGGGCTTGGCAGTTCATCATCGGTTATAGTAGGTGCGATAGCCGCAGCCTATAAAATGGCGTGCTTTAAAGCAGACAGAGACAATATTGTAAACCGTGCTCTTATTTACGAGACGCATCCGGACAATATTGCGCCTGCAGTTTACGGAGGTTTTATATCTGCTGTAGTTGAAAACGGCAAAGTTATTAAAATTAAAAAAGAGCTTCCTGATACATTGAAAGCCGTAGTTGTGGTGCCGAATGTTGCGATGTCCACAAAGCATTCGCGCAGTATTTTACCACGGCAGTATAAAATAAAAGATGCAGTTTTTAATCTATCTCATGCCGCGCTTTTGAGCGCTGCTTTCGTAGGCGAGCAGTGGGATATGCTTAAAATTGCTTCAAAGGATGTAATGCACGAGAATATCCGCATGCAAGCCTTGAGCGAACTTTTTGATGTAAGGCGCATAGCTTACGAAAAGGACGCGCTTCTTAGCACGCTTTCGGGAAGCGGCTCAAGTTTTTTAAATTTGGTTTATGATAAGCACTCCGATAGTTTGCTAAACGCGTTAAAATTATCATTTCCAAAGTTTAAAGTTGTTAAACTAGGACTCGATAATGATGGTTTTACTATATTAGAAAGTTAAAAAAAAGAAATTTTGGTATAATATGAACGAAAAAATCGATCCTGTGCGGATGTGTGTAATATGCAAAGGCCGTTTGAGTCAAAAAACTCTCTGTCGATTTCAGATAATAGACGGCGTTTTGAAGCCGTTTTGTAACAGCGGAAGAAGTTTTTATATCTGCAAAGAATGTCTTGATGGAAATCAACAGAAACTTGTAAGAATATTAAACAATAAATACAACCTAAACTTGCCTTATGTATCGACATATGGTGAATTTTTGAAGGAGACATTATTAAATGGTTGAAAAGGTAACAATTGCGGAGATAGCTAAAGAGTTAGGCGAAGCAAATAAGAGAATTATCGAAAAAGCTTTAGAGCTCGGACTTGACGCTAAAAGTATAACCGTTGAAGAAGCGGATAGATTGGTAAATTATATACTCACAGGTATTGATAAAGCGCCGCCTAAAGTTGAATCTAAAACTAAAAAAACAGAAAATGGTCAAAAAACTCAAAAGCCCGCCTTAAAACCTGCGCAAAAATTAAAAGAGAAACCAAAGCAGGAAGAAAAACTGCAAAAAAAAGAACAAAACGAACAGCCTGCACCAAAACCAATAACACAAAAGCTTGAAGTTATTAACGAACCTCCAAAAGAGACAGTGCAATCAGTACAGCCGGCTGCGCCAAAAGAGTCTTTGGCAGAAGTTAGTCTTAAGCAGCGCAGAGGATTGGTATTTGTAAAGAAAAAAAGAGCCGAAGAGCCGCTTCCTGTCGTGCAAGATACCCAAGTAGGCACAGATATGAAAAAAGTGCGCGCTATTCCGTCTTTGGAAGACATGTTCTCCAATATGGCGGCAAATATGCAAGAGATGCGCCAAAAACGCAAAAAGCCTAAAAAAAGTTCTATCGTCAAAAAAGACGAGGGTTCAAAAATGGATCTCTTGTCTGACAGGGAATTGGGAGAAGGTAGTTATGATATGGAAGAAAATATGGTCGTACTGCCTGATTTGACAATCAATCTTGATATAAAAAAATTTGAAGATGATAAGCGCAAAGCTCCAAATCCGTCTCAAGTTAAAAGTGCTAAATATAATCCGTTTTTAGATCAGGGTATCCAGCGAAAATCATTTAAAAAACATAGAAAAAGAGTTGAAGAGAAAAATGAAGAGAATATAAAAACTATTGAAATATCAGAAGATATAAGAGTTTATGAATTTGCCGATAAAATCAATAAACAGCCTGCCGAAATTATCAAAGTGCTTTTTGCGCTCGGTGTTATGGTAACAAAAAACGACTTTTTGGATAGAGATGCTATTGAGATTTTAGCCGAAGGGTTCGGTATAGATGTAAATATTGTAAATGAGCAGGATGAGTTTGACTATGTCAAAGCTTATGATGAGGAAGCGAGCCACAATTTAGAAGAGCGAGCGCCTGTTATTACAATAATGGGACATGTTGACCATGGTAAAACATCACTTCTTGATTATATTAGAAAATCACACGTAGCAAGCGGCGAAGCAGGCGGTATCACGCAGCACGTGGGTGCTTATGCGGTGGAACAGCATGGTAAAAAAATTACGTTTATAGACACTCCAGGACACGAAGCTTTTACCGAAATGAGAGCAAGAGGCGCGCAAGTAACGGATATAGTTATTATCGTTGTGGCGGCTGATGATGGCGTAAAACCTCAAACTATTGAAGCTATATCTCACGCAAAAGCGGCAAAAGTGCCGATGATTATCGCTGTAAATAAAATGGATAAACCTACGGCAAATCCCGACCAAGTAAAGAGCCAATTAGCAGAGCTTGATATAATGCCTGTTGATTGGGGCGGAGAGTATGAGTTTGTGAATGTATCTGCAAAAACAGGGGATGGAGTAGAACATTTATTGGATGTGATACTGCTTCAAGCTGAGCTTATGGAACTTAAAGCAGATGCCTCAAGAGACGCTAAGGCTACTGTTATAGAGAGTTCTATGGAAAAAGGCAGAGGACCTGTTGCTACTATAATAGTTAAAAATGGTACATTAAGAGTAGGCAATACTGTTGTTGCCGGTGTGGCATATGGTAAAGTAAGGGCGCTATTGAATGCGGCAGGACAAAATATAGAGGCCATTCATCCGGGAGAACCAGGCGTTATTGTTGGTCTTAGTGAAGTGCCGCTTGCTGGTGAAATGGTGGTTAAAGTAGAAAGTGACAAAATAGCTAAAGAATATGCTGGTAAAAGAGCTGAATATCTGCGCCAGAAAGAATTATCTAAATCTACTAAAGTTACAATAGATGAACTTGGTGCAATGATAGCGGAAGGCGAACTTAAAGTTTTACCTGTTATCGTTAAGGCTGATGTTGGCGGCAGTCTCGAAGCTATCAAAGGCAGTCTTGAAAAACTCCGCAATCAAGAGACTAAAATAAATATTATCCACAGCGGTATAGGCGGTATCAGTGAGAGTGATATTGCGCTTGCAAATGCCAGCCAAAACAGCGTCATTTTGGGCTTTAATGTGCGCCCTACAGGTGTTGTGAAAGAGAAGGCTAAAACGCTTGGTGTGGAGATAAAAACTTATAATGTTATTTATAACCTCATAGATGATGTTAAAGGCTTGTTAAGCGGTCTTATGTCGCCTATAATACGAGAAGAGAATCTCGGGCAAGCACAAGTGCGCGAAGTATTTGTTGTGCCTAAAGTAGGTGCAATTGCAGGCTGTTTGGTAACCGAAGGCGTTATTAACCGTGGTGCTAAAGTTAGAGTTATCAGAGAAGGTATTGTTATATATGAAGGTATTATTTCATCTTTGAAACGTTTTAAAGATGACGCTAAAGAGGTAGCTAAAGGCTTTGAGTGCGGCGTAGGTATAGAGAATTTCAACGATATAAAAGCAGGCGATTTTATAGAGAGCTTTAAACATGTTGAGGAACAAGCTGTTCTATGACGCAAGGTGAAATTAAACTAAAGAGAACTGAAAGTGTACTAAAAAGGCTTATACCAGAAGCCTTCTCAACACTTGAGGATGAGCAGCTGCGCGGACTTTTTGTAACTGATGTAATTTGTCACAAAGGACGTTACGATGCTGACGTTTATCTCGATAAGGTAGATTTTACAAGCGTTGAAATATCGCAGATTTACTCAAAACTCAAAAAAGTTAAAAGTTATCTGCAAAACTATTGCGCCAATGAAGAGGGGTGGTTCAGAGCACCCAATTTTACATTTCATTTTGATGATTTGCTGGAAGAACAAAATCGTATAGATAAGCTTTTTGAAAAAATAGAAAAAGAGTTAAAAAAATGAATGAGAATATAGAAAAAATTATACAAGAGTGCGGGGCAAAACTATATGATTTTGAGAGCGCAATGGAAAATGGTCATAGAATTTTTCGTGTATATATTACTTGCGAAGGCGGTGTAACGCTTGAAAAATGTGAAGAGATAAGTAAAATCATCTCTCCTGTTTTTGATTTGAATCCGCCTGTATCCGGAAAGTATTTTCTTGAAATAAGCTCTCCGGGAATCGAGAGAACTCTGAAATCTCCCAAACATTTTAAAGCTTCTATTGGTGAAAAAATTAAAATAAAACTAAACAGCGGCGAGAATCTGCAAGGCATTATTAAAACTGCGAATGATGAAGGCGTAGAGATAGACGGACAGTTTGTCAGCTACTCTGATATCAATAAAGCAAAAACTTACTTTGAATGGTAATGAACGATAGATTTTATCTTTCATTAGCAGTTAGCGAAGCTTGGAAATATCAGGGTTTAACATACCCAAATCCAGCTGTTGGATGTGTCATATCAGATAAAAATGGTGCTATTTTAGGAGTAGCGGCACATAAGCAAGCAGGACTGCCTCACGCCGAACTTGAAGCAGTAAAAGAGGCGCTGTCTAAACTAAATCCGCTCTTAGTATTTCCGCTTGAGCCAAATGAACTTTATGCCTTTATCGTTAAAAATCATAACAATCTACTAAAAAACTCAACATTTTATGTTACGCTTGAGCCTTGTTCTCATCAAGGTTTGACACCGCCTTGTGCCAATCTTATTGTAACTATTGGTGCAAAAAGTGTAGTTATTGGTGTTGCGGATAATACCAATAAAGCAAAAGGCGGAGCTCAAATTTTAAAAAAAGCTGGTATTGAAGTAAGGACTGGTGTTTTAAGCGAAGAGTGTAATGAGCTTTTAGAGCCGTTTTTGTTATGGCAAAGCAAGAGTTTCTCCTTTTTTAAATTAGCTTTGAGACTTGATGGGACATATGATAATGGTATTATCACGCCGCATGAGGCAAGAGTTTTTATGCATAGAATAAGAAGCGTTTGTGATTTAATAGTTATAGGAGGCGAGACGCTTCGAGCCGACAATCCGCTGCTTGACGCAAGATTGATAAACGGTAAAGCTCCTGATGTGCTCATTTGCACGCAAAAAGCAGTGAAAAAAGAGGCTAATGTTTTTAGTGTGAAAAATAGAGAGACGATTATTCAAAGCGGTCTTGATTTTCCTGAAAAATATAAAAATATTATGGTGGAAGGCGGCAGTAATTTTCTGCGCGCTATGAGTGATAGAGTAGATAGATTTTTAATTTTTCACAGTTGCGATTTTAGTTTGAAAGGCAGTAAAAAGATAGAAACTGATTTGAAACTAAAACTGCTTCATCAAAGCCATGTTGACAACTGCTCATTTGGGTGGTATCGCAAAGAGCATTCTAATATAAGCATTTAAGCTTTTATCTGTTATTCTACATAGTTTGATTTAGGATTAAAAACAAATGGTTTTAAAAAAGGGCATTAAAATGAAAACTATTTTATTAAAAATAATTTTTATTTGCTTATGCATAATAATACCCTGTAGCTCATTTGCACAAGAGGCTGAAGAGGATATAGGCGGACAGATATTTAAAAAGAGGTGTGCCGGCTGTCACGGAAAAGACGGCAAAGTACAAGCTTACGGTATCAGCAGAAAACTTGTAGAGATATCGTCTGCTGAGATGAATGACAGACTGATACTTTTTAATAGCGATAAAAATCTTCAAAACTCCGGCGGTGTAAGTGCAGTCATGAGCAAGCAAACTTCCAATTTAAATCAACAGGAGTTTAATAGCGTATTATTATATGTACAACAAAATTTCGCTGCTGATAAATAAGAATCGCTTTTTTGCATTAATTAAGAATTTTATATAAGGTTTTATATTGGACAAAAAACAAGAACAGATCATACAAATGTTTGATGATATTGCCCCTACATACGATAGGGCAAACCATATTTTGAGTATGGGTATAGATACTTCGTGGCGCAAAAAGGCTTGCGATAAAACTTATGAACTGATGAATGCGAAAAAAGTTGAAATGGTAGTTGATGTGGCTTGCGGCACGGGCGATATGATAGGTTTTTGGCTCAAACGTGCGAAAAAAAAAGAGATAAATATTAAAAGAGTACTTGGCATAGATCCCTCGTATAAAATGCTCCAATACGCCAAAATCAAATTTCCTAATTTTGATTTTGCAAAAGCCAAAGCGACTGATTTACCATTGCCAAATGCGTGCGCTGATATTTTGAGTATAAGTTATGGCATACGAAATGTAGTAAAGCGGCAAAAAGCCTTTAAAGAGTTTGCAAGAGTTGTGAAAAAAGGCGGTTTTATAGTTATATTGGAATTTACAAAAGATGATAAAAAAGGAATTTTACACTCTTTAAAACAGATTTATCTACACAAAATAGTTCCGTTTTTAGGTGCTCTTATATCAAAAAATTATGAAGCTTACAAATATTTACCAGATTCTATAGAAGGCTTTTTAACCGCGTCAATTTTGCAGGATGAATTAAAAGAGGCGGGCTTTAAAGCGGAGTATATTAAAAGCTTCTCTTTTGATATTTCAACGCTTTTAATAGCCAGAAGATGCTAAGCGTAACTGAACTAAATCAGCAAATAGAAGCTCTTTTAGAGAGTACATTTTTACATATAAGAGTTGAGGGTGAAATATCACGTCCAACGTACCACTCTTCTGGTCATATATATTTTACTCTTAAAGATAATGAAAGCGCAATATCGTGCGTAATGTTTAAGGGCAATGCCAAAGGCCTTAAGTTCGAATTAGAGGACGGGCTAAAAGTCGTTGCGGATGGAAGCATTACAGTGTATGTTCCTCGTGGAAGTTATCAGATAAATTGCCTCCATATAGAGCCTTCCGGCATTGGCGCTCTTGCCAAAGCTTATGAGCAGTTAAAAGTCAAACTCGAAAAAAAAGGTTATTTTGAAAACAAAAAGCCGCTTCCGCGTTTTCCGTCCGTTATAGCAGTCGTAACTTCCGCTACAGGAGCGGCGTGGCAGGATATGTTAAAAGTGGCTGCCAAAAGATGGCCGCTGGTAAAACTTATTTTAATTCCGTCTTTAGTGCAAGGTGAGGATGCGGCTGCTTCTATATCGCAAGCCATAAGAAAAGCGGATACACTTGACTGTGATGTAATGATAGTAGGGCGCGGCGGTGGAAGTATAGAGGATTTGTGGGCGTTTAATGAAGAGTTGGTTGCAGATGCAATATATAATGCACAAACACCGATTGTATCAGCTGTGGGACATGAGATAGATTATGTGATAAGCGATTTTGTTGCAGATATAAGAGCGCCGACACCTTCAGCGGCGATGGAAATGATATTGCCAGAACAGAATGAGTTAAAGCAGACTATTGATTATGTGATGTCGCAATTTGCTGAGATAATCAAGAAGATGCTTTTGCAAAAAGAACAGATTTTGACACATTTGGGCGAATTATACAAAAAAAATTCATTCGATACAAAGATAAAATTGCAATTATTGGAGATTGCGGCCATGAAACAATCTTTTAATGCCGTATTTTCCAACATGTTTATGTTAAAAGAACAAAATATAAAAGAACTTTTTTTACATTTTGAAAATAAAACAGCACAAGTTTTGAATTTAAAAGAGAATCTTCTAAAAAGTTTTCAAAATACATATGTTTTGAGAGAGCTTACAAAAGAGAGCAGAGATGGTTTTGCTCAGATAGTTAAAAACAATAGAAAAACGCCGCTTGAAGAGATAAATGAAGGCGATGAATTCGAACTTCAAACACTAAAGACTAAACTTATTGCAAAAGCGTTCAAAAAACGAGTATTGAAGTAAAGATAGGCTTACAATAGGTCACTGCAAAAGATTTTGATTCTTAGTGTTGTCTTGCTGAAAAAATCAATAAAAATTCTTATCATGTATAAAAAAATGATATGCTGTTGAGATATTTATCGGTATTTTGTTTTAAGAGAGAGGCACTGCAAAATCCATCAGACATATACAGATATAAAAGCCTAGAGTTTATCGGCAAAATACAGATTTATTCTTAAAAGTGTTCATACCGTATTTTTCTTACCTATTTTATGTTTCCAATTAGTCATTATTATATAATAAACAATTTTAATTAAATTTATTGTATATTATTATAATATTAAAAAATAAATATTATTTTAAATTTTAAGAAACATTAATATAAAAAGGTAGTATTATTTAATAAATCTTTTCTAAGGAGGAACGGTGATAGCAAACAAAGTGCTTGTGGGAAGCACGGTAGTTGCATTTGCTGCGGCAATAGGCTTATTTGTCTATGTGCTGAACATTTCCAAAGCCTTTTCCTATCTCACAAGTGATTCCAAAACCTGTATTAACTGTCACGTTATGAATACTCAATATGCTGCGTGGCAGCATAGTTCTCACGCGTCTGTTGCGGGATGTACGGATTGTCATCTTCCTCAAGACGGAGTTGTAAGCAAATATATAGCCAAAGCCAAAGACGGTTTTAATCACGGCGTAGCATTTACTTTTAACAATTATGCCAACGCGATAAAAATCAGCGATGACGGAGCAAGACGCGTGCAGGATAACTGCGTTTTGTGTCATTCGTCTCTTGCTTCGGTTGTAACGGCAAACAGCGATATAAATCATCGTTATGATGGAAAAACCGACAGACGCTGTTTTGAGTGTCATAAAGAGGTGCCTCATGGTAATGTAAGAGGTTTGAGCACCGCGCCTTATAATCTTGGCGTGCTAAAATAGGGAGTTAGAAGATGAAAAAATATATATTGCTGCTTGGCTGTTTTGTGGCAGCGATTGTTGTTTTGGGTTTTTTGGCAAATAGTATCAATACTAAAGAGAATGAAAAAAAAGAGCTTGCAAAAACGAATGCCGAAATTACAAATCCGACATTCAGCTCGGAGTGGCAAAGATATTTTCCAAGAGAATATGACTCGTGGAAAAAGACAAAAGAGAATAAAAGAGTGGAAGATATGCTCAAAAAGTGGCCGCAGCTCTCAATTGTATGGGCTGGATATCCATTCTCAAAAGATTATAATGCGCCGCGCGGACACTATTATGCCGTGCAGGATAATGTCAATACACTTCGTGTCGC
>JAIRKW010000155.1 GCA_031259875.1 Campylobacteraceae bacterium | reverse complement strand
TCTATTGTATTTTTATCCCTCAAAGTTTCTGGCTGAAAAATCTTAATATCAGAAGCGTTATCTGCTGCAAACTGTTTTATGTGCGGAAAGCTGATATTTTGTCCGCGCCCCGATTTTTTATCAGGCTGTGTAAAAAGTGCACAAATTTCCATATCTTCTGCTTCAAGCAAAGCTTTAAAGATAGTAGTTGCATAAGATGGTGTACCCATAAACAATATGCGTTGTTTTTTCATGCAAGTCTACTTTCTTGAAGCAAATAGCGTTCCGCCGCTATGTTTACCTTCTAAAATGAAATTTTTAGCATCACTTAGGTCAAATCCGCTTGCTAAAAACATAGAGCGTCCGTTTTTGAGTAAAAAGTCAGCAGCTTTTAGTTTTGTTACGATACCGCCCGTGCCAAATTCCGAGCCGGTATTTATATTTTTACATAGTCTGCTTTCATCTATTGCGTCTACATGTAAGATGAGTTTTGCATTTTTGTCCTCTTTTGGGTCGGTGTCGTAATATCCGTCAATATCGGATAGTATCACCAATAGCTCGGCGTCAAAAAAGTGTGTAACGTGCGCTGAGAGCTGGTCATTATCTCCAAATACAAGCTCTTCAACCGCCGTTGTATCGTTTTCATTTATTATAGGCAAAATACCATTTTTCAAAAGCGTATTTACGGCATCTCTTGCCGCTTTTGTCCGTTTTCTTGAGTCAAAATCATCGGAAACCAATAAAATCTGCGCTCCAAATTTTTTATATTTTTGCAAAAATTCATTATAATATTGTATAAGATAAGGTTGTCCGATAGCTGCTAAGGCCTGCTTGTTAGAGAGTATTTTTTTGTCTAATTGTATTTTTGAAAAGCCTGTTGCCACCGCACCTGAACTAACCAAAATAACTTCATATTTTTCCATAATAAGCGATAAAAATTCGACAAGTTTTTCAAATCTTGGAGCACATAGTTTTCCGCCTTCAGTTATAACGTGTGTTCCTACTTTAATAACTATGCGCTTTTTCATTTTTTGCCTCTTGTAAAATATCGTTTAGTGCGAAAATTAATGCTTTGATATTAAGATTTGCTGCCGAAGAGATGGGAATTATAAAGGGTATATCATCTTTTTTATCTTCATCTTTCAGATAACTTAGCAGATTATCCGATAAGCCGTATTTCAAATTCTTATTACCGCTTACATTCAAAGAGTCAAAAAAAGATGAAATTTTATCATTTGCTTCTTCTTGATTTACGGCATCTGTTTTAGTAACTGCAACAGCAAATTTTTTATTTGTCATTTTTTTTGAGAATCTGTCAAGTTCGAATTTTAATGTCTCAAACTGCTCTTCAAGGCTTCTTTGATTTGTGATATCCAGCATAAAAAGTAAAAACTTGGTTCTTTCTATGTGTTTTAAAAATTCCAACCCCAAACCTCTGCCGTCACTTGCTCCCTCTATAATGCCGGGGATATCAGCCATAACAAAAGAGTTGAAATCATCCACGTTTACTACGCCAAGTTTTGGAGTTAAAGTTGTAAATTCATAATTTGCTATTTCAGGTCTTGCGTTTGATACAACCGAAATCAGTGTAGATTTGCCGACATTTGGAAACCCTACAAGTCCGATATCGGCGATAAGTTTAAGTTCCAATCTTACAAGTGCGCTTTTCCCTTCAAGTCCTTTTTGTGCGTAGCGCGGCTGTTGATTGGTTGAACTTCTAAAGTGCCAATTTCCAAGCCCGCCAAGCCCGCCTTCCAAAAAGAGAACTTTTTCATTGTCGTCAATCAAATCAAATAAAACTTTTCCGCTTTCACTGTCTATGATTTGAGTTCCGGGGGGCACGGGTACTTCTAAATCCTCGCCTTTTTTGCCGTGTTTTTTACTGTTAAGTCCGTTTTCGCCATTTTTGGCTTTTAACTGTTTTAATCCGCGAAAAGAGGATAGGGTATGGGAGTTTCTATCCACTCTGAAAAAAACATCTCCGCCTCTGCCGCCGTCTCCGCCGTCAGGTCCGCCGTTGATTACAAATTTTTCACGCCTGAATGTAGCGGCTCCCGCACCGCCTCTTCCTGAACTTAAAGTAAGTTCTACGCTGTCTATAAACATTATCTATTTTGCGCAGGGCAAGATGAACTGCCCGTTTTGAGTAATTTTCATAAAACCATATTTTATTAGTGTAATTTGAGTGTTTTTTGACATTATTTTTTGATTTTTATCCAAGTTATTTTTATATAGAGTAAATATATTAGTGAGAGTTAATATTGTGATGCTGTTTTTCATAAGTCTAGCCTTTAAAACCCTCTTCTTAAAAACAAAGAGGGTTGCAGGGGGAAGCTTTTTAAGCTGCCGGATAAACAGATACTTTTTTGCGTTTCATATCTTTTTGTTCAAATTTGACAAAGCCGTCAATAAGCGCATATATCGTGTGGTCAACACCAATGCCTACATTTTTGCCTGTATGAACTTTAGTGCCGCGCTGACGGATTATGATATTGCCCGCTCTTACAAATTCGCCGCCAAATTTCTTTACGCCTAACCTGCGCCCTGCCGAGTCGCGGTTATTTTGGGTACTGCCTTGACCTTTTTTGTGAGCCATTATTTTCTCCTTAAGCGCTTATTTTTATTACTTTAACGCGGGTATATTGTCTTCTAAAACCTCTTTTTAGTTTTGAGTCTTTTCTTCTGCGTTTTTTATAAATAACAACTTTTTTCTCTTTACCTGAGTTTACTACCTCAAGTTCTACAGTTGCACCTTCAACATATGGAGTTCCGATTTTCAGCTCTTTGTCACTAAGTGCTAAAACTTCCGTAACTTCAATCTTATCCTTCGGCTGAGCGTCAAGTTTGTCTACATTTAAGTAGTCGCCTTCTTGAACTTTATACTGCTTCCCGCCGTTTCTGATAATAGCGTACATAGCTATCCTTTACTGGGTGGATTTTTATATAAGGGCAAAATGATATCGAAAAATATATTAAGGGCAGTTTAATCGTACAATAGCAGACAGAGCATATTTGCAGGACGGGTGATGATTAATTATTTATGAGGTTATGTTACCATAAAAGATTAAAATTTAATGATTAGGTTTTATATTTTGAGGCATCTCTTTTTTGCATTATCTGTTTTTGTTTTAAGTGGGTGTGCAGGCTATGTTTCCAATACATTGAGAGATAGCTTTTCAAGTAGTAAAAGTATGATTATAATTCCGCAGCCTATTGTATACGATAGGCGTATATATTGGAGCGGAGCAGGCGATGAAGATAGAAAAGACTATTTTTACGAAGGCTATGATGTTGGTTACTGTTATGTAGCGATTTCCAAAGTTATTATATAACTAAAGATTATTTGTTTGATTATGACACAATAGGTTTTGTAACGATTAAGCCTAATGAAATTGCACTACTGCCGTTTGTGTCAATGAATGCGGATATCGCTGAAAATTCTTGCACAGTTATAAATAATAAAGAAGAGCCGTTTTTACTCTAGATACTTGACAGCAGTAAAAAGACTCTGTTTGGCAAAGCGTGAAATGCGTTAGGTATTACTATAATGGAGACATGGGAGTGAAGATGCCCGGTAAGAGCGTTTTACGTTACGATAGAGACAAAAAGCGTGAGTGATTTTTTAATAATGTTAATAAAAAAATTTTTATGGATGAGATGATATGTTAGAGGGTATTCAATAGTGCAGATTTGAGTTCGGAAAAGCTTTTAAAAAAGCACAAAAATTGAAAATGTTCATGTCAAACATAGAAATAGTATGAAACCAAAAATCTTGACAATTTTTAAGATATTTTGATTTCATTTGTACTTTTTTGTCATTACGGACACTGTTTTTATTTTATCTTTTCTATACTTTGCACAATAGTATTTGCAAATGCGTCAATAAACGGAAGTTCATCTTCTTTGTCTCTAAGTTGACCTGCTAATGCTTTTACATTCATAACAAAACCGCCGTTAAATCGAAGGCTTTCTCTGTGTATCTCTCTAAGGATTGTTTGATTGTCATCTAAAACTTTTATATTATATCCGAAAAACGGGTATCCGAGCGAATCTGCCTTTAAAGGTGTCTCATCGCCCATAAATCTTCTGAAGTACGATGCATTGATATCCAATATATTAGCATTTTCATCATCTGTGAGCAATCTTTTTTCAATTAAAATTTTGGCAATTTTTTCATTGAGCAGATTTTCAATTTCCTCGGCAGTATGATAAATTATTGTTGGATTGTGAAGCCATGTGAGCTCAAGATTGACGCCTTCAAATCTAAACTGCTTGGTTACAGGCAGGTTCGGAGTGTTTGGAGAACTTCCGCCGCATCCCAAAAACAGCGCGCCAAGAGTGAAAAAAATAAAAATGCGAAACAAACTTTGTATGTAATTTATCTTGCTCATGATTTTATCCTTTTGAAAAAATTTGCGGATTCTATCACAAAAATATTAAGGATTTTTAAATTGTGCCAAATTTGCCATGTTTTTTAGTGACTACAAATTATCATCTTCAATAAAATGGGTTTTCACATCCATAAAAAGAGGTTTTTAAGTACTTAAAAACCTCTTTTTATGGTCTCTTTTTGCTTTTTCGTAAGAGAGTCAAAAACTATCTCGTAAGATTCGCTTATCAATTGCTCTAAAAAATCCGCACCTATTGTCGTATGTTTATAGTAAAGTGTATTCCAATGCTTTTTATTCATATGATAAGCTGCGGTGATATCAGGGTAATTTTCACGCAAGTGAAGATTGACAAATGGGTCGTTTTTAAAGTTCATCATGGGTGTTTCGTGATTGTGCATGATAAGCAAAAACATTCTATTGCCTATCCAAAACAGTGTAGAATCCCAGCTTAGCTTATACTCTTTTACTGCGCCTTGCTGTTTTAGAGCTATCTTTTCGATTGTTTCAAAAGTCATCATTTCTCTTTTAGATGAATATCTGCCATTTTATCATCAAATCTTTAAGGTTTTTTGTCTCCCCGTCAATTACAAATGTGCCGTCCCCATTTGCATGAAATGTGCATTTTTCTGTTTTCTCTGCATCATACCACGCTTTTATGCCTTCCATAATAAAAAGTCCGTAACGATCGACAAAATCGACATCAATAACTTTACATTCAATGTTAGCTAAAGCTTCTTTTATAAGCGGCGGCTCAACCTTTTGTGCTTTTATGGGAGTCAGATCGAACGTTTTGAACTTATTTGTATCGCTTCCTGAACAATTACCAATCTGTACAACTTTTTCCATGATGTCAATTGCAGGTATAGCGATGACGCACTCTTTCGTTCTCCTTAAAATCTCGTAACTATAATCTCCCGGGCTTAAAACACAGCCGATAACAGGATTAAAATCTATCAAAGTACTCCAGCTTAATGTCATGATATTCGGTTTATCGTTTTCACTTGTAACAAGTAAAATTACAGGCCCGGGTTCTATAAATTTAAATGCTTTATGCAGAGGAAATTCGCAATTCATACATACTCCCTTTAGAGTTGTAATTTTATCAAAATTTTAAAAATGATACAACAAATACGAACAGTTTTTATTATATATTTTTAATATGCAATCTGTGCAACAACAATAATAAGAGTAAGATTTTTGAAATAAATCATAGAGTTGGTAAATTTTGTAATTTCGCATTTCATATATGGCACAGGAGGCCAAATCAAGCCTCTAAAGCCGCCAAATAATCTATCTCGTTTTTCTTTACAATTCTTATAAAGTTAGTGCTTCCTTCAACTCCTGCTGGATAGCCTGCCGTTAATATATAAGTGTGTTCGTGGTCGACCCAGCCTGATTTTAAAGCATTTGTGAAAGTGCTGCCAAGCATTCCGTTCAGAGTTGATTTTTCTATGACAAGAATAGGCTCAATTCCCCATGCAATCGTAAGTGAACGCGCTATTCTCTCGTCGTGGCATACCGCGTAAATATCATTTTTTATTCTATAACGTGCCATTTTTTTTGCCGATTTGCCCGAACCAGTAATTGATATGATAGCTTTTACATCAATCTTTTCGGCAAGCTGTCCTGTGGAAGAGGCTATCACATCCGTTTCGTCGAAAAAGGAGAAATCAGCAAATTTGTTGTAGCGATAGATTTTTTCCGCTTCTCTTATCGTGTTTGACATTGTTTCAACAACATTTATAGGGTTTTTGCCTATGGCGCTCTCTTCTGATAACATCACAGCGTCTGTTCCATCAAGCACGGCATTTGCCACATCGCTTATCTCCGCGCGCGTTGCAGTCTCTTTTTCAGTCATTGAAAGAAGCATTTGCGTTGCTGTTATTATCGGTTTTGAAGCGGCATTGGCTTTTTTGATAATGCTTTTTTGAATACTTGGCACTTTATAATAAGGCACCTCTATACCCAAATCTCCTCGTGCAACCATTAAACCGTCGCTTGCTTCCAATATCTCGTCTACATTTTCAACTGCGTCAAATTTTTCTATCTTTGCAAAAATATGTGCACTGCCGCTATTTTGCTTAAGCAGCTCTTTGGCGTATAAAATATCCTCTTTTCTTTGCACAAACGATATGGCTATAAAGTCCACTTTGTGCTTTATACCCCATATCAAATCCTCTTTGTCTTTTTCGGTGATAACATCTATATTTATTTTTGTATTAGGAAAATTTACGCCTTTATTTGATGAGAGTTTGCCGAAATTATGCACTTGTGCTGTTATAAATTCATCATTTATCTCAATTACTTTTGTTTGAATATTGCCGTCATACAAATAGATAAGCTCGCCAACTTTTAAAAGGCTTAAAATTTGAGGTTGATTGATACTGAGTTTATAGCGTCCCTCGGCAATCTTTTCTCCCTCTGT
>JAIRKW010000115.1 GCA_031259875.1 Campylobacteraceae bacterium | reverse complement strand
TCGGCGGCTTTAGTAAGATTATTTTGAACAGTCCTCCCTCTTTTGTATTCATATGCTACTTTATTGCAATGCTCAGCTGAACCGTTGTCACATAATCTTTGATTCTCTTCAAATTTCTTGAGTTCACGTTCATGCATGTCTATGGAGTAGCACCCGTATACATAGCCGCCTTCACAGGATTTTGTGAAATAATCCATGGACTTCGCTATCTTTTCCAAAGACTCTATCTTTCCGTCATAGTACATCCATCCTGCCGCATAACAGGATGCATAATCGTTTTTGTCGCAAAAATTGTCAAATATTGATAATGCTTTTTTGTAATCTTTTATATCATTTGGCGCATCATATTTTGAATATAACAAAGCAGTACGAAAACAACTGTTTTTATAATTTTGTTCGCATAGATTTATAAAATACGAGAGTGATTTGGACAGATTTTTCATCGTTTGATTTTCATATAAAAGACCCAATGTGTAGCATGAATCGAGCGAACCGTAATCACAAGCCGAATCATAATAATTTACGCTCTTTTGCGAATCTGCTGTTATCATACCCAGATATTGACAGCCTTGCGCATATTTGCCGTTGCAGGCTTTTTCTAGATATTTTAATGCCGTTGCGGTGTCCTTTTTGACTCCTTCAATTTCGTTGTGATATGCAAAACCAAGCTCGTAACAACTCTGCATAATGGCGTTACCGCACTCTCTTGCTTTTGTATTTTTAAATCCGAAATAAAATAGGTCCAAGCATACAATCAAAATAATCGTGACAAGACTTACCGTCCAAAATATTTTTCTTATTTTACTCATGGTTGTTCCAAAAAAAATTATCATATTCTACTATAAAATTAGTATTTTAGATAAGGAAACATGTAAGTATGGGTGCAAAAGTATAATTCTTGTGAGAATTGACAAAATTTTATACTTCATGTTGTGAAATATTATAAAAACGGTGCGATATAGTTCATTTTATAGTTTTTGTTACATGTAGTTAAAATATTGGGTTATTTTTTTAAGCAAAATTTTAGATTTTACTTAGCCATCAACAATCCGATAACATCGATGTTTGTCAAAAAATGAAAATTATCGTAAGCTTTTTGCTTTTGTTTGAGAGGTTCTTACAGTGTTTGTGTATTTAAAAAAAAGACAATATTTCATGTATTTTGTTTTTAAAATAATCATTGCATGTTTTCACACCAGTGTTTTTGCTATTATTCTGTTATTTATGGTACAATCTATAACTTTTATTTTTGCGGGGTAGAGCTTGATTGTACTGGAAAATGTTAATAAATATTTTGCTTCAAACCATGTCTTAAAAGATATAAATCTTCATGTGAAAGCGAGCGAAAAATTGGTCGTTATAGGTCCTAGCGGTTCTGGCAAGAGCACATTGATACGCTGTATAAATCTGCTCGAAAAACCTACAAGCGGCAAGATAACGATTAACGACATAGATATAACCGCTCCAAAAGCTCCAATAACCAAAGTAAGGCAGTCAACTGCTATGGTTTTTCAATCGTTCAACCTCTACTCTCACAAAACTGCCATCGAAAATCTCACATTAGCCCCCATGCTTTTAAAAGGCATATCAAAAAGCGAGGCAAAAAAGCAGGCCTTGGAGTTATTGGATAGAGTAGGGCTTAAAGATAAGGCGGACTCTTACCCTTCGCAGCTTAGCGGCGGTCAGCAGCAAAGAGTGGCGATTGCAAGAGCGCTTGCCATGAATCCCAGCGTTATTTTATTTGACGAGCCAACGTCTGCGCTTGACCCTGAAATGATACAAGAAGTTCTTGATGTTATGACAAATTTGGCAAAAAGCGGCATAACTATGATAGTAGTTACTCATGAGATGGGTTTTGCCCGTCAAGTGGCTGACAGGGTTGTGTTTATGGATGATGGAGTGATATTGGAGCAGGGGACTCCCGAGCACTTCTTTAAAAATCCTGAAAATGAACGAACAAAAGCTTTTTTAAGCAAAATAGTTCATTAATCTTAATTTTAAGGAGAGTACAAATGAGAAAATTTACAACTTTCTTAGTCGGTCTGATGACCTTTTTGGGTTTAGGCGCTGGCGCGTGCATAGCGGCTGATGCTCCCGATATTCAAAAGATTAAAGACAGAGGCGTTTTGAAGGTAGGCGTTAAAGTTGATGTGCCCAAATTTGGCTATAAAGACCCTAAAACAGGCGTTACCGAAGGTCTTGATATAGATGTGGCGAAAGCTGTTGCCAAAAAGATTTTTGGCGATGAAAATAAACTGGAAACTCAAGCGGTTACTGCCAAAACGAGAGGACCTTTGCTTGATAACGGCGAGGTTGATTTGGTAATCGCAACTTTTACTATCACTGAAGAGAGAAAGCAAAGCTATAATTTTTCCGATGCTTACTATGCGGATGGTATAGGGCTGCTTGTTAAAAAAGCTTCAAAAATCAATTCGTTTAAGGATTTAAACGGCAGGAAAATCGGCGTTGCACAAAGTGCTACTACCAAAAAAGTTATTCAGGAAAAAGCCAACAATGAGGGTATCAAAGTAACCATATTTGAGTTTGGAACATATCCTGAAATAAAAACAGCTCTTGATTCCAGGAGAATAGACGTATTTTCAGTGGATGCTTCGATACTGCTTGGATATCTTGACGATACGACAGTGATTTTGGACGAGAGATTGTCTGCTGAAGAGTATGGAGTGGCTTCTAAAAAGAGCAATACCGCCTTGGCAAAACTTGTAAATGATGTCGTAAATGAGTTAAAAGTTTCGGGTGAATTGGATAAAATAGCACAAAAGTGGGGACTTAAATAGTTGAACGGCAGCGGACCTTTTGCGCTGTTTAAATGGGAAGCGCTGTTTAAAGATTGGCAAGTGTTTGCGGAGGGTTTTGGCGTAACTATAGCTTACTCAATACTCTCTTTGGCACTTGCTGTGATACTTGGCGTAATTTTCGGCGTGATGGGTTCTACGCAAAACAAAATCGCAAAAGCGGTCAATCGTGTATATGTGGAGTTTATCCAAAACACGCCGCTGCCGCTTCAAATGTTTTTTCTTATCAATCTCGTTTTGTACCGTGTTGGCATGGAGTATGAGTTTAGCAGCAGGATTATCGTATGGCTGGAAGATATCCACCCCGTGTTGCCTGTTTTTATAGCTGGAGTGATAGGCATAGGCATTTATCATGGAGCATATATGGCAGAAGCCGTGAGAGCAGGCATAGGAGCTGTGTCAAGAGGCCAGCTTGAAGCGGCGTATTCTCAAGGTTTTTCATATTGGGGTGCAATGTGGCATATAGTGCTGCCGCAGGCAAAAAAGTTGGCTTTCCCGCCTATGACAAACATAGCAGTAAATCTTATAAAAAATACTTCCGTTATGGCTATGGTCGCGGGAGGGGATTTACTCTACAGGGCGGATTCGTGGAGCAGCGATTATTTATATTATGCGCCCGCGTATATCATAACTGGACTTTTGTATCTCATCATATGTTATCCGTTAGCTGCTTATACAAGAGTACTGGAAAGAAGAGCGACGCATGGTTAAAGATCTGTTTTTGATAGAAAATTTTACCTTTTTGGGGTGGGGACTATTAGTAACGCTTACCATAGCCGTAGCATCTATCGCCATATCTACGATATTTGGAACCATTCTTGGCGTTTTGAGATTTTCCAAAATTATATTTCTCGGAAAACTTGCTGCTATTTATATAGAAATAGTAAGAAATATACCGCTTTTACTTTTTATATTGGTGATAAGATTTATGACCCCGGCTCCTCCTATAGTTGCCGGTATTTTGGCTATGAGTATCTTTACTTCGGCTGTTGTTGCAGAGATAGTAAGAGGAGGGCTCAATTCAATACCCAAAGGTCAATGGGAAGCGGCGTATTCTCAAGGGTTTTCTTATGTGCGGGTTTTGCTCTATATCGTTTTGCCGCAGACTTTTAGAAATATACTCCCAGCGCTCGTTTCGCAGTTTACCTCTACTATCAAAGACACCTCTTTTGTGTGGCTTGTCGGCATTGAAGATTTGACAGGCAAGGGTATGATATTGATGGGCAGATACGGCACCTC
>JAIRKW010000073.1 GCA_031259875.1 Campylobacteraceae bacterium | reverse complement strand
ATACATTTTGGCAAGTTATCTTAACTCAAGTAAAAAGTAATCATATTCTTCCATATAGTAATTTACTATTTTTTACGTCATTACAAGATAAGCAGTATCGTGGCAATCTAGTAACACAAAGTGTTTTTTGAGCTTCAATTTAATTTTCAAACTGTGAACGTTTAATTCCAAAATTCAATTATCTGCCAAATTTGACTAATCAATAAAGACGCAAGCGTCTTACTGCCACATCTTGCTCTCAATGAGAAAAAGGCAAAGTAGTTTAAAAACCAATCAAATAAGTTCGATGTACTTATTTTGGTAATTTCTATTGATTGCCAAGTTGATTCTATGCTTATTGCTCGCAATGATGGAATTAAAAATAAAACATTCTTTTTTCACAAGTTTTTTGTCATTATGAGACAACTCGCTTTATTCTAAGTATTTTTCCAGATTGCCACACTGCTCGTAATGATGAAAATACGCGAAACTTATTTGTGCAACAGTAGATTCCAGTTGTTGCGAATATAACGAATGGAGAAAATAACTATTATAATTATTTGGTGTATCGCTTATAAACCCTGCAAGCGACATAAACTTTGCCGCTTACAAACTCTCATAAACAATCTTACCTTTGGCTATCGTCTTCACAATTTTGCCCTTAAGTATTTCGCCAGAATATATAGAGTCCGACACTTTCAATGTCTCTTCGCATGCTGAATCAAAGATAACCAAATCCGCATCAAATCCCTCTTTTATCTCACCTTTGGTTTTTAAACCCAAAATTTTTGCCGGTGTTTTGCTTATCAAATTTATCAACTGTTCCATACTTATCAGACCCGTATCAACCAAATGCGTAAAACCAAGTGATAAAAAGTCGCACACTGCATGTATGCCATACGCTGCTTCTTCAAAAGCTACATCTTTATACAAAATAGAACGCGGGGAGTGCGCAGAGGTTAAAATATCTATATTGCCCGCTTTTAACTCTTCTATCAATTTTTGACGCTCATTTTCATCACGCAAAGGCGGTTTAATTTTTGCGTAAGTGTTAAATTCATCACAGCTTGTATCGTTTTTAAGCAAATGGTGTATGGATACTTCTGCGTAAGTGTTTTTTGTCTTGCTTACCAATTCAACAGAGCGTTTTGAAGAGAGAGTGTGAAAAAGTATCGGCGTATCGTAATATAATGCCATCTCGCATAGCTTAGCTACTTCACTTGTTTCGGACACTTTTGATATGCCCGGCAGTCCTAATTTAAATGCAACTTTGCCCTCATTCATAACACCGTTATCATCCAAATCGTCATCATAGCACTCTGCCATAAAAATCACCTGTTTCATCTTAGCGTATTGTATGCCGCGTCTTAAAAGATTTGAGTTTACATGTGATTTGCCCCATACAGCAGCTGCGCCGTTTTGCACCAAAGTGGCGATGTTATTCAGTTTGTTTGTCTCTTCATTTACCAAAGGCGCAGATAAAAGCACCGTTGTGTTTAACGCAGATACTTTTGCGCTTAAAAGCTCCAAAAAACTCTCATTATCAAGGCGCGGAAGAAAATCAGGAATCAATAAAGAGGTCGTAACTCCGCCTCTGGCACAGTCACTGGAGAGAGTGTCTAAATTTTTTTGATTTAATGTGTCGTTTTTAAGCCTTACGTTCAAATCTATGAGTCCTGGAAGCAGATATGCACCATTAGCGTCTATCGTTTCGTCATTTTTATCTATCTTGTCTGCTATTTTAACTATTTTGCTATCTTCTATCAAAACATCTTTTAATTCATCTGCTATTTTGGCGTTTTTAATTAACATGTAAACCTTTCTCTGTGTTATGCAAGCAAATCTTTCAAACTTTCAAGCGGGGATTTCCCCTCTATAATTAAACTAACTTCTCTTGCTATGGGAGTATAGATATTTCTCTCTTTGGAGATTTTACTTATGGCTCTTGAGGTTAAAACTCCCTCTGCCACCTCTCCTAACTCTTTCAAAATTTCATCAAGCTTCATGCCTTTAGCCAAAGCAACTCCCACACGGTAGTTGCGTGAAAGCACGCTTGAAGCGGTCAAAAACAGGTCTCCTGCGCCGCTGAGTCCCAAAAATGCAGCCTCTTTTGCGCCAAAACTAAGCCCAAATCTTTGCATTTCAACAAGCCCTCTTGCTATAAGACTTGCTCTTGCATTGAGTCCCAGTTCTAATCCGTCGCATACTCCGCTGGCAATTGCCAAAACATTTTTATATGCGCCGCTCACTTCTGCTCCGACTATGTCATCATCTGCGTAAGACTTAATGAAATTAGGGAAAAATGCACAAAACTCTTTTGCCATATCTTTATTTTTGGAACTTACAACTAAAGCTGTCGGCAGTGCTTTCATAACTTCGGCAGCAAACGAAGGACCTGAAAGATAAGCAAGACTCTCCGTTGGGACGAAGTCTGAAAATATCTCATTTAAAAACCGCCCGCTGCTTGCCTCTATGCCTTTAGCAGCAATCAACACTTTTTGGTTGTTGTATCTAAAATTTTGCTTAAGCCATTCGCCTACAATTTGTGCAGGCAGCGCTATGACAACATACTTGTTACTTAGCGCCTCTTCAAGACTCACAAAATTTGCAACATCCTTTTTAGTCCTTGACGTGATAATACTTTTATGGTTCTGCGAAAATGCAAAATGTAACGCCTGCCCCCATTTGCCGCCGCCGATTACTGATATATTCATTTTTACATACCAAATTTTGTTTTTAAAAGCTCATTGACTTTTGCGGGATTTGCCGCACCTTTGCTCTCCTTCATGACTTGTCCTACAAAAAATCCAAAAAGCTTATCTTTACCGTTTTTAAGCTCTGCTGCCTTGTCGGCATTGGCGTCTAAGATTTTATCTATGATGGCTATTATCGCGCCGTCATCGCTCACTTGTTTTAACCCCAGCTTTTCAATGACACCATCTACGTCTTCATCATTTTGCATCAAAAAGTCCAAAATATCCTTTGCCGCTTTGCCGCTTATCGTACCGTCTTCTATGCGTTTAACTAATGCGGCTAACTTTTGAGCTCGAACCGGCGAACTTTCCACCCCAATCCCATTTCCAAGACGTCCCAAAAGCTCAACGCTAAGCCAGCTTACGCTGTTTTTGGCACCTGCTCCAAATCCTATCATCTCTTCAAAGTATTTTGCTAATTCAACAGAACTTGTGATAACTTCAGCATCATAAGCTTTAATACCAAACTCTTTTACGTAGCGCGCCTTTTTCTCATCAGGAAGTTCGGGGATTTTTCTGCATTCATTTAGCATATCTTCGCTTAAAATTACTGGCAGCAAATCAGGGTCTGGAAAGTAGCGGTATTCCGCGCTGTCTTCTTTATTTCTCATACTTCTTGTCTCGCCGCTTTCTATGTTAAAAAGTCTCGTCTCCTGCACAACTTCTTTGTCGTAAACCCCGTCCGACCATGCTTCGCTTTGACGCTCTACTTCATAGTCTATGGCTTTTTGTATAAATCTAAATGAGTTTAAGTTCTTTATTTCAACCCTTGTGTATAGTTTTGAGTCACCTTTTGGTCTTATCGAAACATTTGCATCGCAGCGGAAACTGCCCTCTTGCATATTTGCATCGCTGATATTAAGATACCTTAATATAGCGTGAATCTTTTTAAGATACAAAACAGCCTCGTCGGAACTTCTGAGGTCAGGTTCACTTACTATCTCCAAAAGCGGAGTGCCTGCACGGTTTAAATCAACACCGCTGAAATTTGCCTCATGCACATTTTTGCCGGCATCTTCTTCTAAGTGCGCTCTTGTAACGCCTATCCTTTTTGTTGTACCATCCGCAAAATCTATATAAATCTCTCCTTTTTCAACGATAGGTATTTCAAACTGACTTATCTGATAAGCCTTAGGGAGGTCAGGATAAAAGTAGTTTTTTCTGTTGAAAATAGAGCGTTTATTTACAGTCGCATTGATAGCTGTTCCAAAAGCTATAGACTTTTTAACAGCCTCCTTGTTTAAGACAGGAAGCGCTCCGGGAAGTCCTAAGCATACGGGACATACATTCGTATTTGGCTTCTCACCAAAACTTGTAGGACATGAACAAAAAATCTTTGTTTTTGTATTTAACTGAGTATGAACTTCAAGACCGATTATAACTTCAAACATAATAAACCTTTATTTCAAAAAATAACGAATTGATGCGTATCCGACAGCTCCAGCTTCTTTGCACATTCGTATTTGAGAATTCTCCAAGATACCACCAAGCGCGATACATTTATCCGGTATTTTATCTGTTATTTCTTTTAACTTCTCTAAACCAAGAGGCTTATTTTTGTTTGGCGTATAAAAAACAGGACTTACAGTAATCAAATCAGCCCCAAGCGATACCGCTTCGCTTGCCTCTTCTAAAGAGTGCGTACTGGCAATAACAAAAAGATTTTCTGCTTTTGCCAAAGAGATATTATTAAAATCACACGCCGCAAAATGAATGCCCCAAGAGCCAAAATCTATAGCTTCTTGCCAAAAAGTATGTAAAATTGGTTTGATATCAAGAGC
>JAIRKW010000003.1 GCA_031259875.1 Campylobacteraceae bacterium | reverse complement strand
GCAAGGGTTGTTACAAATGAGGTGCAAAATCTCTTTATCGTAACCAAAAAAGGTATGTGTGTTAGATTTGAACTTAACGACACAAGAGAGCTTGGACGAACAGCACGTGGCGTTACGGGTATAAGATTTAAAGAAAAAGATGACAAAGTGGTCGGAGCAGCAGTTATCTATAATGACCAGGAAGAACTTTTAGCGGTAAGCGAAAATGGTATCGGCAAACGTACAACGGCAGAAGAGTACAGACTCCAAAAACGCGGCGGTAAGGGCGTAATTTGTATGAAGCTTACTTCAAAAACTAAAGACTTAGTTGATATCGTAATCGTTGATGAGAGCAAAGATTTGATGGCTTTGACAAGCAACGGTAAAATGATAAGGGTTGATATGCAGACAATCAGAAAAGCTGGGCGCAACACAAGCGGCGTAAAGGTTGTCAGCATTGAAGGAGATGATAAGGTTGTCAGCATCGCAAGATGTCCTAAAGAAGAAGACGATGAAGAAATAAACGAAGCTGACTTAAGCGAAGATACATTATTAACCAAAAGGGATGATGAATGAGAAGTTACAATGTTGCAGTAGTAGGAGCGACAGGCGCAGTCGGCGAAGAGCTTTTTAGAATTTTGGAAGAACAGAAATTTCCCATTAAAACACTGCTTCCGTTAGCAAGCGCAAGGAGTGCCGGAAGCGAGATAGAATTCAATGGTAAAAGCGTTAAAGTAGTCGAGTTAACCGAGGATGTTTTTGAAAAATACAATATTGAAATAGCATTTTTCTCAGCCGGCGGCAGTGTTTCGGCTCATTTTGCACCGTTTGCCGCAGAGGCTGGAGCTGTGGTTATAGACAATACAAGTCATTTTAGAATGGACGAGGAAGTGCCTTTGGTGGTACCAGAATGCAATCCTCAGGATATTGCACAATGGAAAAACAGGGGCATTATCGCAAACCCAAACTGTTCGACCATTCAAATGGTTCAAGTCTTAAAACCGCTTGATGATTTTTATAATATCAAAAGAGTTGATGTCAGCACTTATCAAGCTGTAAGCGGCGCGGGGAAAAGCGGTATGGAAGAGTTGGTACACCAAATGCAGGAATTTTTTGCTTTTAGATTGGGCGATATAGAACCTCAAAAATTCCCGCACCAAATCGCCTTGAACCTTATCCCTCATATTGATGTATTTTTAGATAATGACTATACAAAAGAAGAGATTAAAATGGTCAAGGAGACCCAAAAAATCCTCCACAAAAATGTAGAAGTGAGCGCAACCTGCGTAAGAGTGCCTATACTCAGAAGCCACTCCGAATCTATAACGATACATTTTGAAAAAGATGTAGACGCCGCGCACGCAAGAGAATTGCTCTCTAAATCTCCTAACGTTATCGTCATCGATGAGCCCAATGAAAAGAAATATCCTATGCCGGTTATTGCAACAGATACTGATTTTACTTATGTAGGGCGCATCAGAAAAGACATATATCAAAGCAATATTCTCCACCTTTGGTGCGTTGCCGACCAGATTCGCGTGGGCGCAGCTACAAACGCTGTGCGTATAGCGCAAAAATGGACAGAACTGGAAGAGTATAATTAATGAATTTTGGTACTGTTCTTTGGTCAAGCAGATTGGTTTCGTTTTTGGCGGTAATTTTTAGTCTTGCCGGCGCTATTATACTTTTTATTGTAGCAAGTTACGATATAGTCGATATGGCCATTATGGCATTCAAATTCTTTTTCAAAAACTACCATCCGGACAACTTTCACGCAGATATAGTAGGCGGAATTATCGGAGCGATAGATTTATATCTCATGGCTATTGTAATGCTTATTTTTAGTTTTGGTATATACGAGCTTTTTATAGGCAGTATAAAAGAGGCAAATGAAAGCAAAACATCAAAGATTTTGGAGATTCATTCGCTCGACCAGCTAAAAGATAAAGTAGCAAAAGTCATAGTTATGGTCTTGATAGTAAATTTTTTCCAAAGAATAATGCATCTTGATTTTACTACGGGCACTGATATGCTCTATTTTGCAATATCTATTTTAGCTCTTTGTGTCGGACTTTACTTTTTAGGAAAAGGGGCTCATTGATATGATTTTTACCGATGCCTGTTTTGGCAAAGATACTCCATATACACCCGTTTGGCTTATGCGTCAAGCGGGACGGTATCTGCCTGAATATATGAAAGTGCGCCAAAAAGCAGGTAATTTTCTGTCGCTTTGCAAAACACCGGAACTTGCCGCTGAAGTAACCATCCAGCCTGTAGATATTTTAGGCGTAGACGCGGCAATACTCTTCAGCGACATTTTGGTAGTTCCGCTTGAGATGGGAATGGAGCTTCGGTTTATAAAAGGTGAAGGTCCATGGTTTCCAAAACCTATTGAGTGCGATAACGATTTATCCGCGCTTGATATAAACAGAGCATATGAAAATTTAGAATATGTATATGAGACAATAAAGATTGTGCGTTCTCATCTTTCATCTAAAAGCGCATTGATTGGCTTTTGCGGCGCACCTTGGACGCTGGCTACCTATATAATAGAAGGTGGTGGAACAAAAACATATTCTAAAGTAAAAAAACTGCTCTACACAAATCCGCAATTTTTACATGCTATTTTATATAAAGTAACCGAGACATTGAAACTTTATATGGAGGAGCAGATAAAAAGCGGTGTAAATGCCGTGCAGATATTCGACTCGTGGGCAAGTGCACTCGAAGAGAATGCATTTTTTGAGTTTAGCTGGAAATACATAAAAGAGCTTTGCACTTATCTAAAAAGCAAATATCCGCATATACCGATTATCGTTTTCCCAAAAGGCATAAGCGGTTATCTCGATAAAATAGACGGAGATTTTGATGTGTTTGGTACAGATTGGTCAACACCTATAGAGCTGGCAAAAGATAAGCTCGGGTATAAATATGTTTTGCAGGGTAATATGGAACCTACCAGATTGTACGACAAAAATGCCATTAAAAACGGTGTTGAGCATATCATAAAAGTTATGGGTGCAAAACGGCATATATTCAATTTAGGACACGGGATACTGCCAGATATACCTGTACAAAACGCAAAATATTTTATAGATTTGGTTCACTCTTTGACTAAAAAATAATGTTTAAATTTATATTTGGTCCTGTATCTTCGAGGCGTTTTGGTCTCTCTTTGGGCGTCGATTTAAGTCCAAATAAAAAACAGTGTAATTTTGACTGTCTTTACTGCGAACTTAAAGGGGCAAAAGCAGTTGATACGATGCAAAACCCGCCTCCTCCAAAAGAGATAATAGACGAAATTAAAAGAGCTTTAGAAAAATATCCGGATGTTGATGTTATTACCGTTACTGCAAACGGCGAACCAATGCTTTATCCGCACTTGAAAGAGTTGGCGCAGCAAATAAACGCATTTAAAAACAACAAAAAACTGCTTATCCTCTCAAACGGTGCACTAATAAATGACAAAAGCGTACAAGAGGCACTTTTGGAATTTGATATAGTAAAACTCTCGCTTGATGCCGTTACGCCTAGAGTCTTTAAAAAACTTGACCGTGCGCATAAAAGTGTAAATTTAGAGCGTATGCTGGAGGGAACGAAGGAGTTTGCGTGTAATTTTAAAAACGAGCTTGTTCTGGAAACGCTTGTCATTAAAAATATAAATGACACAAGGGATGATTTTTTGGCTTTAAACCGTGTTGTCAATGAAATAAAACCTTCCCGTATAGATTTGGGTACGATTGACAGGCCAAGCGCATATAAAGTCTCGCCTGTAAGCTTTGAAACGCTTGAGATTTTATCACGCGAGATAGAGCATATACCGCTTGTTATCATCAAGCGAAATCGTATTAAAAACCAAAAAGAGTTTAGCTGTAACGAGATAATAGAGTTGCTGCGCCGCCGCCCGCAAAGCGCAGAAGATATAGATGACCTCTTTGATGAAAAAAGCAAAATACAGCTAAATAAACTCCTGAATGAAGGTAAAGCAAATATTGTAAATGCAGCAGGAGTTATTTTTTATAAAATATCATAAAATTACTCTATTTTCTCTTGACAAAAGAGGGTAAATTTCCTATAATTTCGTCTCTTTATTTTGTTCCGGATTAGCTCAGCGGTAGAGTAGGTGACTGTTAATCACTTGGTCGCTGGTTCGAATCCAGCATCCGGAGCCATTATTATAAACTTCATGCAATTCTCTAAAACCATTTCTTTTATAATATTGCAACGTTTTTTAACAAAAATAATCGACATTTTATACATTTAAGTTTTGCTGATAAGACTAAAATATTCTTGAACTCTCGTAAGCAGTAAACTCGATAGGATTAAAATTCTGCGATTAAATACCTATAAATTTACATTTTAAAACAAATCGTCTTTCCAAATTTTACCCCTTACTGCTTGCATACGAGTTATACAATCTTCTTGAATAGCTGGAAAGGATATATATTATTACAAAATATGTTAAAGCCATAATAGTAAAAAGTGCAAATACCTGTTCGGAGGTGCCGTATCTGCCCATCAATATCATACCCTTGCCTGTCAAATCTTCAATGCCGACAAGCCACACAAAAGAGGTGTCTTTGATAGTAGAGGTAAACTGCGAAACGAGCGCTGGGAG
>JAIRKW010000176.1 GCA_031259875.1 Campylobacteraceae bacterium | reverse complement strand
TAAAAAAAACTTTGATAATTTTTGCCGGAGCTGCTCACTTTTGCACCGTGTGTTAAGTGTCCGCCATGGCTTAAATCCATACCTAAAATCTTATCATAAGGCTTTAAAAGAGCCTGATATACGGCTTGATTTGCCTGTGAGCCTGAATTTGGCTGTACATTTACATATTGGCAATTAAAGAGTTTTTTGGCTCTATCTATTGCTATCTCTTCTATCTTATCTACCACTTCGCAGCCGCCATAATATCTTTTTGAAGGATATCCTTCAGCATATTTATTTGTCAAAATGCTGCCCATAGCTTCTATAACGGCATTTGAGGCGAAATTTTCACTTGCTATCATTTCAAGATTATAACTTTGTCTCTCTAATTCTTGTTCAAAAAGTGCGTAAATTTCAGGGTCATTTTTAGCTAAAAAACTCATTTAGTGTCTCCTTCGTCATCTTGTTTATCATTTGATTTTATCTGTTTCATCGCAGGGAATAGTATTACATCGCGAATAGATGTTTGATTGGTAAGCAGCATTACAAGTCTGTCTATTCCAAGACCCTCTCCTGCTGTCGGCGCGAAACCGTATCCCAAAGCTTTTATATAATCCTCATCCATCTCATGAGCTTCATCATCGCCGGCAGCTTTTGCTTCAAGCTGTGCTGCAAATCGTGCATGCTGGTCTAAGGGGTCATTTAATTCATTAAAACCATTTGCAAGTTCATTGCCTGCAATAAACAGCTCAAATCTTTCGGCTATGTTATTGTTTTCATCGTTTTTTCTGGCAAGTGGGCTAATTTCTATTGGGTATTCGGTGATAAAAATTGGGTTGATGAGTTTGTTTTCTACATAATTGTCAAAAAGTTCAGAGTGTAGTTGCCCTAAATTAAGATTTGGTTTCAAGTCAAATCCATCCGCTTTGATTTTCTGTTCAATCGCTTTTTTATCATCTAAAATCGAAGCATCTATGCCACCGATTTTGATTAACGCTTCTTTATGCGAAATTCTCTCAAAAGGTTTTGAGAAATCTATCATTTTATCATCATACGGTAAAACATTCGGCAAGTTAAGCGTTTTTAGCAATGTATGCAGCAACTTTTCTGTCAAATCCATCAAATCTTTGTAGTTATGATGTGCCCAATAAAACTCTATACTTGTAAATTCAGGATTATGCGTAGCATCCAATCCTTCGTTTCTAAAATTTCTGCTTATTTCAAAAACAGCGTCAAATCCGCCGACAATAAGTCTTTTTAGATATAACTCCGGAGCAATTCTAAGATATCTTTCAACACCTAAAGCATTATAAAAGGTAACAAATGGTTTTGCATTCGCACCTCCTGGAATTGGATGCATCATAGGGGTTTCAACCTCTAAAAATCCATATTCTTCAAAAAATCTTCTAATTTCGCTTATAATTTTACTTCTTGCTTTAAAAGTCTGTTTGACTTCAGGGTTCATAATGATATCAAGGTATCGTTGACGGTATCTAAGCTCTTTATCTTGAAGTCCATGAAATTTTTCAGGAAGCGGTGTTATGGACTTTGTTGCTATCTCAAGATTGGTTGTATGCAAAGATAATTCACCTGTTTTTGTTACAAACGGATAGCCGCTCACTTGCACTATGTCACCTACATCAAGCAGTTTTTTTATATGCTCAAACCATTCGTCTCCGAGCCCCTCTTTGTTGAAATATATCTGCAAAGCCTCATGGCTTTCATCTTCTATTTTTGCAAATACCGCTTTGCCCATCCAACGCAAAAATTTTATCCTGCCGATAAGTGTTAGGACTATTTTGTCGTCTTTTTTGTCTTCCAAGTCATTTATGTAAGCGAATCTTTTTTTAAATTCACTTGCGTTCACGTCTCTTTTTGTGTCGTGTCTGTATGGATTTTTGCCGATAGCTTTAAGAGCCTCGGCTTTTTCAACTCTTTGTATTTCAAGCTGGTTTGTAAAAAACAATTCTATTCCTTTACCTTTTTTTGACAATTATTGCATATGCCGTAGAGCTGCATTAGATGCCCTGTAAGCCTAAAACCGTTGCTTTTTGCGATTTTTTCCTGCAGTTTCTCTATGGATTTGTCTTCAAACTCTACAATTTGTCCGCAGTTTTTGCAAATCATGTGGTCATGGTGCGGTTTATTGCCAAGTTCAAATTTTTTACCTTGACTGCCAAAAGAGAGTGAAGTAGCAATGTCATACTCTTCTAGCACATTCAGTGTTCTGTAAACAGTTGCTATGCCTACATTTAAATCAGGATACTTCTCTTTGATGATTAAGTGTAAAGCATCCGGCGTAAAGTGTTCGTTATTAGAGTAGAGTGTTCTTAAAATTACCTCTCTTTGTACGGTAAATTTCAACCCTTCTCTTTTCAAAATATCTTTGAAGCTTGCAAGCAACGCATCATATTCGATATTTTCAAGTTTTTTCATAGTATTTCCACCTTTACTCTTTGGAATTTATTGTAATATTCATGTCATCTATAGAATTTATAATATCATCCGCATTATCAAATATCAAATCCTGCACATCGTCTTTTATTTGGGCGGCGGTGTCGGATATAGTTTCTATTTTCAGATTTAATATCTTACCGCCAACAGATAAAAGCGTTTTATACATAAAACTGTTGTCAAGTGCGCCATCAAGTTTACCTCTTATAACCGATATATTTGATAATGCAAATGTGATAATTGAAAAAATTAAGAACATTTTTAAGCAGTTGAAAAGAAAACCTAAAAATTTATTGAGATTTGCCAAGCCGCCTAAAACAACTAATTTTGAAATAACCAAACCGACAATAAAGCATAAAAACCAAAAAAAGAGCAATATAGCAACAAAGCCGACAACTTGCACTGCGGCTTCATTTTGCATTGCATATATATTTTCATTAATAATTTTACCGATATTTTGCGCGAAACGAGAAGCTAAAAAGACACCTCCTACCAATCCAAGCAGACCGAAGATCTCTTTAATAAAACCGTTTATAATGCCTCTAAGTCCGATTATCAAGATAATGGCAATGAGCAGTATATCAAAAAATGAAAATTCCATTCTAATTTCCTGTTGTTAATGCGTTGCTAAGCTCTTGCGGCTGCGTGGAGTAACGCATAGCATTCTCTTTGGTAATGAGGTTGGATTTGAGAGCTTCCAACATTGATTGTGTTTGGGTTATCATGCCTGACTGCCCTTTATTTAATTGCATTTGCGAATATATTTGATGTACTTTATCTTCTCTTATGAGGTTTGCTATGGCTGGATTTACTATTAAAATCTCAAAAATAGCAATCCGTCCTCCGCCGATTTTCGGCAATAACGTTTGAGAGATAACAGCCGTAAGCGAAGCAGAGAGCATATTTCTTACTTGAACTTGTTCATTTCCATCGTAACCGTCTATGATACGATTGATAGTTTGTACTGCTGAAGTAGTATGCAGTGTGCCGAATACTATATGCCCGGTTTCGGCTGCGGTAATAGCTGTTGATATTGTTTCTTTGTCTCTCAACTCGCCTACAAATATGATATCAGGGTCTTCGCGTAATGAGCGTTTGAGCGCAGCCGTAAAACTTTTGGTATCCTCACCGACGTTTCTCATGGAAAAAAGTGATTTTTTATTTTCATGTATGAATTCTATTGGGTCTTCAATTGTAATTATATGCTTATGTTCTGTGTTATTTATTTCGTTGAGCATTGCTGCAAGAGTGGTCGATTTACCGCTTCCTGTAGGTCCTGTTATGAGGATTAGCCCTTTTTCTTTTTTGATGACTGATTTGAAAATTGCAGGCGATTTTAATTCATCTAAAGTTGGAATAACAAGAGGGATAGTACGAAACGAAGCGGCTAAATCGCCATTCATCGTATAGTAGTAATTAACCCTAAAACGTCCCGCTTCCGGTAAATATATAGAAAAATCAAGTTCCTTGTTCTCTTCAATTTCTTTTTTTTGCTTGTCGGTTATAAGGCTGTAGCACATCTCTTTTATTGTAGAACCGTCAAGTTTTGGCATATTCACTGCCGTTAATTTGCCATCTATCCTTATTTGTGGTTCGCTTCTGCTGACAAGGTGTAAATCCGAAGCTTTATAAGCCACAACATTTTTTAGTAAAACTCTGATATTCGGAACATCTGCCATATTGAAACCCCTTATTCAATAATTTTTGGAACTATAAAAAAACCGTCTTGAGCTTTAGGAGCATATTTAACAATAGTTTTAATAATGCTCTCGCTGCTTTTTGGAATATCTTCACGAAACGGTGTTCCGCCTTCAACGGTTGTAAACGTTGCTTCATAAGAGTCTAAATCCAACTCATTAAGATTTTCGACAAAATTTACTATTTCACTAAGTTGATTTATTATATTTTCTCTTTCGCTCTCTTCTATTTTTAGCGAAGAGAGAGTCTCTAATTTTGATAGCAGTTTGTCATTGATATTCATAAGCAGCCTTTACTTAAAAAATCTATAGTCTAATCATTCGGATGCAATTGTACCAAAATGTCTTTTCAATCGCGCTGAAATTGTGATTATTTAGATTTTATTTTTAGTATGGTACTATATGGCTTCTTATTTTAGTACCAAAAGGAATTAAATTGGCTTTCAAAGAGAATATAAAAGCGTTGCAAAGCGAACTTAGTGCACAGGAAGAGTTGCTGAAAAATGTTATTAAAAGCGAGCGTTTTTTTAAAAAACATAAACGCTCAATTATAACTGCCGCAATTGCAATAGTTGTTTTGCTAGTTGCTTACGGCATAAGCGGTATTGTTGAGCAGAGTAATCTTAAAGCCTCAAATGAAGCCTATAAAACGCTTCTTTTGTTTCCTACTAATGAACAGGCTTTAAATGTTTTAAAGAGTAAAAATAAGCCGCTGTATAGAGCATTTGTTTTTCAGGAAGCTGCTAAAACAGGCGATAATGCAACTTTGCAAACGCTTGTAGACGAGGATAAGTCGGATGTTGTCGGACAGCTTGCTGCTTATATATTGGGACAAGACAGTGGAGTAATGCGTGATTTTATTACCCTGCGCAGCGGATATGAGCTTATAAAAGAGGGTAAAACAGATGAGGCGAGTTTGAAGCTTATGACGATAATGAACGGTGCACTCTTTGAGATAGCCAGAAGTTTGGAACATTATCAGCCAAATAAACAGGAGAAATAATGTTAAAAAGTATTATCTTAACCTTTCTTTTGGTTTTCATGCTCTTTTTAAGCGGTTGCGGTACAAAAAGGCAGTATTTTGAGCCTGTTGATATAAATGGTGCAATAAAGCCAAGCGGTTCGCTATCGTCGGATTTGAAAGAGGCGGCAAGAAGTGGAGCTGTTTTAAAAAATGGCAGGGTTATTACAATAAAAGGCGAAGAGAAAAGTATCGAGCTTGAGCAAGAGGAGAGTTTTTTCGGCGAGTTTGACGGTAAATTTATTACTGCTCTTAACGGTGGTGAAATGCGCGTGAAAAATAGTGATGGTTCGCTTATTTTCAGTACAAATTTAAATATTATGATAGCTTCTGTGTCTCTTGATAAAGAGATGCTTGCCGTAATCACATCAGACAATACACTTTATACGATTAATATGGATACGAACACTACTATTTTCCAAAAAAAGATGGACACAATGACTGCTGTTGACTCAAGGATAGCTGCACCGTATTTTTTGGGTAGTCTTGTTATATTTCCGACGCTTGACGGTAAACTTGCGATAGTGGACAAAAAGAGCGGAGCACTTGTAAGAAATGTAGTTGTAAGCGGTGAGCGTGAATTTAATAATGTTATCTTTTTGGATATTCTTGGAGATAGAATGTTTGCCTCCACAGCTAAAAGGATTATCGGCATAAGCCCTAATAATATAAATTATATAGATGAAGATATAAAAGACGCGCTTATAAATGGAGATAGAGTATTTGTCTTTACGAAAGACGGCAGAGTGCTTTTGTGCGATTTGGAGCTGAAAGTTTTAGATGAGAGAAAATTTCCATTTGCTATTTTTGCATCAGCTGCGGCAAAAAATAAACTGTATATCCTAGAAAAGAGAGGCTATCTTATCAAGAGTGATTTAGACTTGAAAGAGTTTGAGATTTTTGAGTTTACATCGCAGATAGATGATTTTTTGTTTATGACTGAAGATAAAATCTTTTACAAAAATAAATTTTACATATTAGAGTAAACTTTGATACTTTGCGATATTGGAAATACAAATGCTCACCTTTTAAGGGAAGGTGAGTTTGTTATAGAGAGTTTGGAAAGATTTTTATCTTCTGTATTTGGCGGTAAGGTTTACTATATATGCGTTAATGATTCTTTGCGCCAAGTTTTGAAAAAGCGGGAGAATTTTATTGATTTGGAGAGTTTTATAAAAATTGACACACCGTATAAAGGTATAGGCATAGATAGAATCTGTGCTTGCAAATCAGTCCATGAAGGTGTAGTTGTTGATGCTGGAAGTGCAATAACTGTTGATGTTATGAGTGGAGGGAAGCATCAGGGCGGATTTATACTGCCCGGACTCAAAGCGTACGAAAAGGCTTATAAAGATATATCGCCGCGTTTGAATTTTGATATAAATAGAGAAATTTCATTAAACAGTTTGCCTAAAAATACAAAAGATGCTATCAGTTTTGCCGTTTTAAAATCACTGGTTTTGACTATACAAAATATCGCTGACGGTAAAAATATTTATTTTACCGGCGGGGATGGCGAATATTTATCAAGTTTTTTTGAAAATGGAGTTTTTGATAGAATGATAGTGTTTAAGACACTTTTAAACACAGTTGAAGAGTTAAAAAAAGGAAAATTTAAATGTTAACAATTGCTTTGCCAAAAGGGCGAATAGCACAAGATACACTTAAGATATTTGAAAAAGTTTTTAAAAAACAATTCGTATTTGATGATAAAAAGTTAATTTTAGAAGCGAGTGGTTTTAAATTTTTATTAGTAAGAAGTCAGGATATTCCAGCTTATGTTCTTAATCAAGCTGCCGATATAGGCGTTGTAGGGCTTGATGTTTTAGAGGAGCAGAGCGCGGATTTAACTAGATTGTTGGATTTAGGTATCGGTAAATGCAGGGTTTGCATAGGTATGCCAAAGGATAAAGAATTTGACTTTTCACTGCCTGAGATAAAAATAGCTACTAAAATGGAGAATATTGCAAGAAAATACTTCTCTCAAAAAGCTGTAGCCGTTAAAGTGATAAAACTTTATGGCTCTATTGAGTTGGCTCCGCTTGTAGGGCTTGCCGATGCAATAGTAGATCTTGTAGAGACAGGCTCTACAATGGAACAAAATGGACTTAAAGTAGTAGAGACGATATCGCACTCATCAGCATATTTAGTTTGTAATAAAAATAGCTTTATATCAAAAAAAGAAGAGATACTAGCTATTCATGCTAGTATCAAAAAGGTTATCTCTTAATCTAAAAGCTGTGCAATTTTAAAAATCTTATCTGACAGTTCAGGTTCTCTTAACGGTTTTACTAAAAAGTCGTGAGCGCCGTTTTCAAGTGCTTCATACTTTTTAGTCTCATCTGTCGTAAGAACTATAATCGGCATATTTTTAAGTCCTTGAGAACGTATATTAGCCAGAAACTCTATACCATCCATAACAGGCATTTTAATATCCAATAGCACCACGTCAATATCCTGTTCGCGTTTTAGGATATTAAGCGCCTCAAGACCGTTTGACGCTTCTATAACACACAAGACATTCGGATTTTTCTTTAACATAGCATTAACTAACTTTAGGTTAATGAAATCGTCGTCTACAGATAATACCTTAAGCTTCTTCATCTGTTTTCTTCCTTATAGATACTTTGCTATCAGCGTTTTGAGCAACTGTTTACTGATGATATTCTTTTTGACTTCATTAAACTTAGCTGCTTCTGCCTCAGAACATGTGTCAATATCATAAAAGAGTATAGTTGCCATATGACCTTTATTATGTTTGTCTTCAGCATCTTTTATAATATTTAAAATTGCGCTTAAAGTTCCTTCTCCTAACTCCTTATCAAGAATGATTACTTTTATATGCGTATTTTCAAGTATTTTTCTAATCTCCGCAACATCACTTACTGTTGCGATAGAGTTGCCGAATTGCTCTATAACGTGTGCAAATATATCGGTCTCAAGAGATGTCTTTTTATATATCAAAACGTCTTTTGTCTCTATTGTTGGCTCTGCTTGCGTTTGAATTATTTGAGCAGGAGTCAACGGAGCTGTTTGCAGTGCTGCGACGGATTCTGGCAATGCAGTATCGCTTGAAGTAATCGACTCAAATTTTTGATTTATAGCTTTTTCAACTTTTGGGTCTGGGATAATTTTATCAGGCATGAACATATTCAAAACTCTTAAAATAGCATCTTTTTTAATAGGTTTTGTTACATACTCATCCAATCCTTCACTCATGAAACGCTCTCTGTCGCCTTTTAATGCATTTGCTGTGACAGCAATTATAGGAACATGCTTTTTGCCTGTTGATTGTTCATGTTTGATAATTTGATGCGTTGCCTCAACGCCGTCCATAACCGGCATTGCAATATCCATAAAAATTATATCAAACTGCTCTTCTTTGCTTTTTTCAACAGCTAAAAGACCATTCGGAACTATTGTTATAGTAAGTCCGATATCTTGCAAAGCTCTTTTTATGAGCTTTTGGTTAATCTCATTATCTTCGGCCACAAGAATCTTCGCATTAAACATTGTTCCGGGAGTTTGTCGGTATGCTGCTGGTTGCTGTATTGTTGGCTGTGATATTGGGGTTGTCGCTTGCGTGAAAAATTGTGTTTGCTGCACTAGAGCAGATACTTGTGTTTGTATCGAAGTGACAGGAGATGCTGCAGGTTCAACTGCAGGTGATACCGGAGTCTCATATTCGGGGGTTTTTACTGTCTCCTGCTGTGTTTTTTCAAATACGGGAGAGATAGTAATTGCAGGCGTTTCTTCTTTTAAATCAAATTTAATATCCAATTTAGTCTCCTCATTAACTTTTATCTCTTCTTTTGATACCCCTGATTCTGTATTAATATGTTTAGTCTCAACAGGCTCTTCATCAAGCTTGAATGTTATCGTCTGTTCGGTTTGAATTGCAGCGTCAGACTGGTGCTGAGCAGACAAAGCCGTAAAGGGTGATGGATTTGACTCGATTGCAGGCTGTTGTATTGGCTGTACCGGTTGCTGTGTATGTTTAAGCGTTTGCGTCTCTTCTTTTGGTAATTTATCTCTCTTTTGCTCCAATACTTTAGTAAGCTTTGTGATATTAATAGGCTCAAAAATAGATGATATAAATTCCGTATTGAACTCATCAAAGCGTTTTTGATGGGATGGTTTCATGATTACTACTATAGGTAGTTGTATCTTTTTATACTGTTTTATATCCTCTTCCGTAACATTTTCAAAATCTAAAAATATAGAGTTAATAGATGAGTCATAAACAAGTTTTTTAAGCTCATCGAATGATGAGTATTGTAAGACTTGCGAACCGAAATATTCTAAGTATGACCTTATAAATTTCTCATAAATTTTAGGATTATTGGCTTTTGTAAACATGGCAAATCTATATTCAGGATATGCCTGTGATAAACTAGGCTCATTTGAAGGTGTTTCTACAAGGTCTAATGCAAAGAAAAATTTACTTCCTTTGCCTTCTATGCTCTCAACTTGCAATTGTCCGCCCATCATATCGACAAATTTTGATGAAATTGTAAGTCCAAGACCTGTTCCGCCATATTTTCTTGTGATTGTAGAGTCTGCCTGCGAAAAAGCGTTGAATATATCTTGAAGTTTTGATTGAGGTATGCCAACACCATTATCTTCTACGCTGAATTGTACTCTTGTGCTTCCCTGCACCATAGTTTCAAGTCTCAAAACAGATACGACAATAGCGCCATTTTGGGCTGTAAATTTGACAGCATTACTCATAAGGTTGATTAAAACCTCTTTGATTTTTGTAATATCACCCTTTAAATAATTTGTGAGACTCGGGTCAATATAAGCCGATAGTTGTATATTTTTTTCAGCTGCTTTAGGTCCGTAAACTTCAATGGCATTTTCAAACTCTTGGATAGGCAGGAATGGAATTTCATCAAGCTCAACTTTATTGCTCTCAATTTTAGATAAGTCAAGAACATTATTGATAATTGTAAGCAGATTTTCTGAACTTTTTTGTATGACTTCCACAAATTCAAGTTTTTCACCGTCAAGTCCACTCTCTCTTAAAAGATCTGTAAAGCCGATAATGCCATTTAACGGCGTTCTGATTTCATGCGACATATTAGCAAGGAATATACTTTTTGCTGCGCTTGCCTCTTCCGCTTTTCTCTTCTCGTGGGCAATGTTTATAAGGGCTTGGTCGATAATTTTATACGCTTTGCTTGTATCTTCTGCTGTATCTAAATCAAGTCTGTTTTGAGTTCCGGCTAAATCTTCAACTCTGGAAAATACATTTCCCAAATCTTGAATATTTTTAAAGAATTTTCTTGTGTACACAAAGCCCATCAAAAGCAGCAAACACGATATAATCCAAACAGCTGCTGCAATAATAAAATTCCTGATGTTTTCTTGCATATATTTTGATATCTCTATATTAAGAACTGCTTGAATACTTGACGCTGCTGAATTTAATATGGTAATTTTACTTGTCATCATGGTAAACCAAAGAGTTGGGTCAATCATAAATTCACCCGTAGCAGAAGCTTGCATAATGCCTCCTTTTGCCTCTTCTATGTCGGAGTATACCCGTTGTGCCTCATTGGAGTTTAAAATATTATACAAAGCTTCTTCTATGCCGCTTGCCTGTAAACCTGCCGTTTGAATGGTATTTGTTTGACTTGATATCTTAATCCAAATACGTAAAGACTCTTCAGGTATCGGTTCGTAAGATGACAGTACGCCTGCCATAAAGCCTCTCTCTTGACCTGTATATTCCATATCGTGATATGCCGAAATAAGAGCGTTACTAAGAGAGGTTATTCGGCTGTTTGTTGTTGCAGACAAAGCTGCATCGCGCATCTCATCCAGCATATTTTGATTTATCTGAGTATAATAATTGAAAAATATCTCTTCTGGTGTGTTTTCAAGATTATCAATCTTATTTCTTGTTGCCTGAAGCTGAGATAACTGCTCGGTTATTTTTTGAACTCTGGAGCTCATTTCATGGTCGATATAGTAATTATTAAATGCTTTTATGGAAGTGTTTGTTTTGATTCTTTGCTGAGGAATAATATCTTTTGCAATGATACCTGAACTGCTCAAGTAAGCATTGGTTAAACCTCTTTCGACAGCAAGCTCTATAGCTAATTTATTTAGCATGACGCTTTCTTCGTTTTTTTGCTTAAACTTTGTAATGTTTTGATATGCCGTAAATGATATATATAAATAATAAGATGAAAGTATAAAAAGAATAGTCAGTGGAAATTGAGCTATCATTCTCAACATATTTTTTGTTTTTATGTTAAACATGGGACTAATCCTTAAATTATAATTTCAATGCCGATTGCTTAAATTCGAAAGCAATCTTTTCAAATTCATTCAATATTTCGTTTTTATCAGCATTTATGTCTATTGATAACAGCTTTTGAAAACTCTGCACAAGCTCTTTTATTCGCAAATTGCTGCCAATGCCAATTAAATTGGCCAATATGCTTTTTATTTTAACTGTATCTTTGCTCTCGTATAATAAATGTAAAGATTTAACGGCCTCTTCAAGATATAAGGCATATTCTTTCATATATTTTACAACATTATCTCGGCTAATACCAAGTATGTCGGAAACTTCTTGAATATCAATTTTGACTACTACCGGTTTTTTCTCTTCTTTAAATATCTTTAACTCTTCACCGTTTTGTTCAGTTTTTGCATTAGAGTCGGCTTTGAAATCAGGTGTTGTGAATTCGGATTGAGTATCTGGTTCGCTCATTATAAAAGTAACTTTTGCACTCTCTTCGGTGCTTTTGCCGTTTTGCACATTTTTGTTAAATTCAACCGCTGCAGTTATCGGTTCATTTTCATTTTTAATCTTAAATATTGGCTGTTTGATTGTATTTTCAGTGACTTTGGCCTCTACATAATGTACATTTTTCAGTGATATAAGGTAATATTTTTCATTTTGCGTATCTGCAAGAAATACCTCTGTGATAGATATTGAAGCTTCAACTTCGCCGCCATTGCGTGTTCTGATGATAACATTTTTATTTGGGAGGCTGCCGTTTAAGACATAATTAATCCATGAAAAATCATCAAACTTATGAACATATCCCTGTCTTTTTACGAAAAGGTCTGCTACATCATTATTGTATGCCATAAATGCATTCATATCCTCATACCCAAGAACAGAAAGTATGTCCGCGCTCGCACCTATAAATTTAGTATTTTTATCATATAAAATCAAGGTCTGCTTCCTTAAAAAATGTAATGTGTACATTCTATCTTATATTAGATTAAATAAATCTTGCAAGAAAAACATCTCATAATTGAAATAAATTGAGAGGATTATCCCCCAAAATTTATCAATATTTTGGGGGATAAGGGTTAAAAATTAGCAGGAGTATGTTGTTTTAAATTCAAATGCTGTTGGGCGGGCTTCGTCAGGCCAAACTTGAGTTGAAAATTTGTAGTGCTGATAAGTATCTATAAATTCACTTGTCATAACAGGCTTTAAATACTCATTATCACGAATTAATGCTTCAAGAGAACCTCTTAACGTATGCGGCATTTGGTTGATGCCTTTTTCTCTAATTTCTGCAAGCGTAAGTTCAAATAAATCCTCATCCATTGGGCCTACTGGTTCGATTTTATTTTTGATACCGTCAAGTCCTGCTAAAAGCATAGCTGAAAATGCTAAATACGGGCAGCCTGTTGCGTCAGGAAATCTAAACTCTGCTCGTACCGATTTTTCTCCTGCATTGTACGGAATACGGCACGAAGCTGAACGATTTTGCGATGAATAAGTTAAAATCGATGGAGCTTCAAAACCGGGTATTAATCTCTTATAAGAATTTGTAGAAGCATTTGTAAATGCCGCTACGCTTCGTGCGTGCGCTAAAACACCGCCGATATACCACTTAGCTACATCGCTTAAGTTAGAGTATCCGCCCTGTTTATAGAAGAGATTTTTGCCGTCTTTCCAAATGGATTGGTGCGTATGCATGCCGCTGCCATTATCGCCGTAGAGAGGTTTAGGCATAAAGGTAGCTGTTTTGCCGTTTAGGTGTGCTACCATTTTAACAACATATTTGTATTTTTGGACATTATCGGCTGCTTCAATGAGATTACCGAATTTTACGCCTATCTCGCCTTGAGCTTGCGCAACTTCATGGTGAAGAACGAAAGTTTCAATGCCGATTTGATTTAATACCTGCACCATTTCCGCTCTTAAATCAACCATAGAATCTACAGGCTGGCAAGGGAAATATCCGCCTTTAGTACCTGGTCTATGTCCTGTGTTGTAGCCGTCTTTATAGCTTGTAGCTGTATTCCAGATACCCTCTTCGGAGTCCACTTCATAATATCCGCAGTTAATATCGTCTCTAATTCTTACATTGTCAAATACGAAAAATTCATTTTCCGGCCCAAAGTAAGCTTCATCGCCGATGCCCGATTTTTTAAGGTGCTCAAGTGCTTTTTTTGCAATGCTTCTTGGACACTTCTCGTATAAATCACCTTTATAAATGTCATATACATCGCAAAATACTACAACGGTAACGTCTGCTGTGAATGGGTCTAAAAACGCTGTAGGTACGTCCGGAATTAACAACATATCTGATTTGTTGATGGGCTGCCAAGCCTCAATGGATGAGCCGTCAAACGGAATAGATTTGATAGACTCTTCATCGATAGCCTCTATAGTATAAGTTAAATGATGCCACGCACCTTTTAAGTCGGTAAATCTGAAATCCACAAATTTAACTTCGTTTTTTTTGCAAAATGCAAAGAACTCCTCTACATTACTTACAAATTTGCCCATAAATGCTCCTTATAAAATTTTTGTGACATTATACTTGTTATCAGTATAAAATCCATATTAAAAATGATTAAAATTTAATCAAACTCCTATCTCTTTGCGAAAAAATCGCACATTTATTATATCCGTACTCTTTTGCCAACGCTTCCGCTTCCTCACTTTTGTGCGCTATATGCTCTACTTTATGCGCGTCAGAACCGAAAGTTATCGGTATATCAAGTTCGCACGCTGTTTCTAAAATAGCGCGTGAAGGGTACTGCTCGTTTATCGGTTTTCTAAAGCCGGATGTATTTATCTCAATCGTCATATCTGCTTTTTTTATTGCGTTAAGAGCGTTTTTGGATAAGATTCTGATATCTGTTTTAGGCAGATATTTAAATATTTTCAGCAAATCAATATGTCCTGCAATATCAAAAAGACCGCTTTTTGCCATATTTTCTACAGCCCAAAAATAGTCTTTCCAAATGTCATCTATATTTTTATTTTGATATTCGCCGATAAATTCCGGATTGTCAAAACCCCATCTATCTAAAAAATGTACCGAACCGATAAAATAATCCACTTTTCTTTCCAAAACTCTTTTATCGATAAGTGAGTCTAAAAAATCTACCTCATATCCCAAAAACACCTCTATATCAGGATAAAATCTCTCTTTTACCTCCTTTATCATCGCTTCGTAGAGCGGTATTTGACTAAAGTCCATTCTGTATTCTTCATCAAATTTCATTGGCGCATGGTCTGAAAAACCAAAATATTTCGTCCCTGCCGAAATTGCCTTTTTTATATAATCTTCCGGTGTTCCATCGGCATGTTTACAAAGCGGGGTGTGGTTGTGTAAGTCTGCTAACACTAAATACCTTTATTTTTTGTATTGCGGTAATTATAAAGTTGGATTATATATAATTTTTTATATAATTTCGCATAATTTTTAGGTTCAAAGGAATTTTTATGGAAAAGGAGTTTGATGTTCTAAACAGGAAGCTTAAAGGCATCAAAAATTCGATTGCGGAAATTGAAAATTTTACTCACAAACAATTAGAGCTTTTTGAAGTTTTGAGTAAAAAGTTTCCAAATATTGAGCAATTCACAAATGCTCTGAAAGAGGCGCAGGAATTGCAAAATTACACAAAATATTTGCAAAATGAAGCTGATATAAGTGTTCAAACTCTTGATATTTTATTCTCAAAGCTTAATGCTCAAAAAATTGCTCTGGATTCTCAAAAAATTATACTTAAAGAGAAGATAAGTGCACGCAGGATAGTTGTTGATATTTTAAATAAAATAGACGATATGGACAAAGATAATATTGATAGCTTAAAAAAACTTTTAGACGGTGTTAAAAAGTGAGAAGTGAGCTTTTGTCTCCGGCAGGAAATTTTGAGAAATTAAAAATAGCTCTTGCTTACGGTGCGGATGCGGTTTACGGCGGCGTAAGTCACTTTTCTTTGCGTATTCGTTCAGGAAAAGAGTTTACATATGAAAGTTTTAAAGAAGCAGTTGATTACACGCACAAATGCGGTAAAAAGATATATGTAACGATAAACGGTTTTCCTTTCAATTCACAGCTTAAACTGCTTGAAAAACATATAGAAAATATGGCAGATATGAATCCGGATGCCTTTATTATTGCTGCTCCAGGGGTTATAAAATTAGCAAAAAAAATAGCACCTCATATACCACTGCATTTGTCTACACAGGCGAATGTTTTGAATTACCTAGACGCTGAAATTTACTATGAAATGGGAATTAAACGCATAGTAGCAGCACGTGAAGTGAGTTTGGGTGACCTCAAAGAATTTAAAAAAAGACTGCCGGATCTTGAGATAGAGGTGTTTGTGCATGGTTCAATGTGTTTTGCATACAGCGGCAGATGCCTGATTAGTTCTTTGCAAAGCGGACGTGTACCCAATCGCGGAAGCTGTGCAAACGATTGTAGATTTGCTTATACGCTTTACGCTAAAAATGAGGAGAGTGGTACGCTTTTTAGAGTAGAACAGTCGGCAGATGAGGGAACATACATATTTAATGCAAAAGATTTAAATCTCATAAATTATTTGGATGAAATTTTAAAAAGCGGAGTTGCAGACGCTTTAAAAATTGAAGGACGCACAAAAAGCCCATACTATGCCGCAGCCACAGCTAATGCATACAGGCATGCTATAGATGACTTTTATGAAGGTAAATTTCAGACCGATATTTATAAGAAAGAGTTGCATAGCATTAAAAACAGAGGTTTTAGCGAAGGATATCTGGTGCAGCGTCCGTTTGAACGCACTGATACACAAAATACAACATCTACACTTTTAGTCGGTACTCATCAAGTTTACGGTGAAGTGAATGAAGACGGAATTAGTTTTAAGGCAAAAGATAAAGTCGAGACAGGCGTAGTTTATGATATTTTGACATATGCTGTACTTATAGCATGCGATAACGAAAAGGGTAAAATTTGGTCGGAAGAGGGTATATGGAAAATACGCTTTAATGAGCTTGTGAATCTAAGCGGCAAAGTTTACGAATCTGTCCACAGCGGCAATACAAACGATATACTTTTACCTTCATCATTACCGCCTTTTACATTTTTCAGAAAAGAGATTTGAAGTACAATAATATTTTTAGTATCTTTGGATACAATAATAGTTTGCGAAAAAATTTAAGGAGTGAAACAGATGAAATTTGTTTCTATCGTTATAGGAAGTAAGAGCGATTATGACGTTATGAGCGAGTGTGCCAATACGCTTGAGAAATTCGGCGTCAAATATGAGCTTATCATTTCATCAGCGCACAGAAGTGTAGAGAGAACCAAAATTTATGTAAAAAGTGCTGAACAAAGAGGAGCACAGTTGTTTATAGCAGCAGCAGGGATGGCTGCACATTTAGCCGGTGCGATAGCTGCTATCACTACTAAGCCGGTTATCGGTGTTCCTATGGCAGCCTCTGCGCTTAATGGTATGGATGCGCTTTTATCAACAGTACAAATGCCTTCAGGTATGCCTGTAGCAACAGTAGCGATAGGCAAAACGGGTGCGGTAAACAGTGCCTATCTTGCAATGCAGATTTTGAGCGTGAGCGATGAAGAACTTGCCGTCAAACTTAACGAAGACAGGCTGAAAAAAGCCAAGCAGGTAGAAAATGATTCTAAAGAGATAGAAGTATTGATAAGCGGCGATAAAGAAGGCGTACAATGATGACTTTTAGTGAAATATTGCTTGCTTTGCAGGATTTTTGGCAAAAACAGGGTTGCAATATCATACAGCCTTACGATATTCCAGCAGGAGCCGGTACTTTTCATAACGCTACATTTTTAAAAAGTCTCGGTAAAAAACCGTGGTCTGCCGCTTATGTTGCGCCAAGCCGCCGTCCGACAGACGGAAGATATGGAGAAAATCCGAACCGCTTGGGCAGTTATTATCAATTTCAAGTCATTATTAAACCAAGTCCGGACGGTATACAGGCTCTGTATTTAAAAAGTTTGGAAGCTTTGGGACTTGAGACAAAAAAACATGATATACGGTTTGTAGAAGATAACTGGGAATCCCCGACTTTAGGCGCGTGGGGACTTGGCTGGGAAGTGTGGCTTGATGGTATGGAGATAACGCAGTTTACCTATTTTCAACAAGTTGCCGGTATACCATGCAATCCGATACCAGTTGAAATAACTTACGGTGTCGAGAGGCTGGCTATGTATCTGCAAGAGGTTGATTCGGTGTATGATATAGTATGGAATTCGAACGAACACGGTACTACAACTTACCGCGATGTGCACTATGAGAGCGAATATGAGTTTAGTAAATATAATTTTGAGATAGCTGATACGAATATGCTTTTTGCGCAGTTTGAAGCAGTGCAAAATGAGTGCAAACGCTGCCTTGACGCAAATCTGCCGCTTCCGGCGTATGATTACTGCCTTACTGCTTCACATACGTTCAATGTTTTGGATGCAAGAAGAGCCATATCGGTAACAGAGCGGCAAAACTACATTTTAAAAATCCGCGAATTAGCCAAAGGGTGTGCTTTAAAATATCAAGAGATAATTAATGAAAATTGAGAAAATCTACAAGTTTTTGGATGGCTTAAGTCCGTTTGAACTGCAAGAAAAGTGGGACAATAGCGGGCTTATCGTAGGCTCAATGAGCGATGAGGTTGAGTGCATTTGTCTTAGCCTTGAGCTTGACAGCGAAGTTATACGAAATGCACCTGATAAAACACTTTTTATCACGCACCATCCATTGATATTTAATGCTTTTAAAGTACTTGATTTTACGAAATATCCTGCCAATATCATCAAAATTCTTGCACAAAAGGAGTGTGCGGCTTTGGCTATGCATACAAACATAGATAAAACACATCTTAACAGATACGTAGCAGAACAAGTTTTGCAGCAAAAAGTTGTTAATAGCAGTGATTATATTTGCTATTTTGATACAAATATGAGTTTTGACGAGTTGTGTTTGTTAATTTCAAAAAAACTTGACGTACAAATCCTAAAAATAGTAAAAAGCACTGAAAAAATCAAAAGAGTGGCTCTTTGTACAGGTTCTGGAGGAGATTTGATAGAGCAGGTAGAAGCGGATTGCTTTATCAGCGGCGATTTGAAGTATCACAGTGCCGTTGCGGCAAAAGAGAACGGCTTAAGTCTGATAGATATCGGGCATTTTGAAAGTGAACGCTATTTTGCAAGCATTTTGCTGGAGCATTTGAAAAATTTTCCATTAAAAGTTATAATAACAGATTCTAAAAACCCATTTGAATATTTCCATTCAAAAAAGTAAAAATTTTAAGGACAAAAAGATTATGAATAAATATCTAAATCAGCTTGTAAAACTTGCTGAAATAAACAAAGAAATTGATGCTTTTGAGCCGAGAGTCCAAAAGATAGAGAAAAGTGTCAGCGTTGCTTTTGAAAAAGCTAAAAATGCAAATGACAGTGTTGATTTGTTAGAGGCAGAGATAAAGGAGGCTAAAGTTAAAAAGGCTAAAAATGAGACTCTTTTATCTGAATTATCCGAAAAGTTAAAAGGTATCAGTAAGAAAACCTCTGCCGTTAAAAATGAAAAAGAACTCAAAGCATTACAGCTTGAGGAAGAGTTGGCAAAAGAACATTGCAATTTTGCAAATGAAGAGATAGCGCGGCTTGAAAAAATAATAGAACTGAAAGAAGGCGAAAAAGTAAAAGCCAAAGAGTTGTATTTACAGCTTCAAAAAGATGCTGAGGAGCTTAATGTTAACATCGGAAAAGAGCGTGAAGCAATAAAAGAAGAGATGGAGACAGCATACGCTAAAAAGAATGAGATTGTAAGCGCAATGAGTCCTAAAATACTCTCATTTTATGAAAAAATTAGAAAATGGGCGCATAACAGTGCGGTTGTTCCTGTAAGAAAACAGGCATGTTATGGTTGCTTTATGCGTATAAATGATAAAACAAATGCACTTGTTGCGGCAAGTGAAGATATTATTACCTGCCCTCATTGCGGACGTATTTTATATAAGGAAGCTGCACAAAATTAATGAAGCTTTTTTTTATATATTTTTATTTTACGGTGTTGGGATTGCTCTATATTGCAGCATTGCCAATTTCGCTTTTGATATGTCTTGTAAAGAAATACAGGCGTTCTGTGCCGTCTCGTTTTTTTCTTTACAAAAATCCCTCTTTCAAAGATGAAAAATCTGTCTGGTTTCACGCGTGCAGTTACGGTGAGGTTACATCGCTGACTCCACTGATATACGCTCTTGAAGGTAATAATGTAAATATTAGCGTTATTACTAAAACAGGCTTTGATAAAGCTTGTCAGATATGTAAAGGTGAAAATGTGCGGTTTTTGCCGTATGAAATATTTCTGCCGTTTTGGATAAAAAAACAGCGTACTCTTGTCGTAACTGAAGCAGAACTTTGGCCTATGCTCTTTTTTACTGCAAAAAGAAGAGGTATAAAGACTATACTTATAAATGCGAGGATTTCGGATAGGTCATATTACCGTTACAAAAAATTCAGCTGGTTTTATAAGATACTGTTTTCATTTGTAGATGAGATTTACGCTCAAAGTCAAACAGATAAAAAGCGGCTTTTATCGCTTGGTGCGCACAATATAAAAGTATCCGGCAATATAAAAAGTCTGCTTTTGCCAAAAGTAACGAAATGCTATAAGGCCAATAATATATATAAAAAAGTCATAACTTTAGCTAGTACGCATATAGGTGAAGAGGCGGCGATTTTAGAACAATTGTCTTCCGTTGATTTGTCTAATATGTTGATTATCGTAGCGCCACGTCATCCGGAACGGTTTGAAGCTGTGCATAAATTGTTGCAGTCGTGGGCAAATACTAATGGCAAGACATGCGGCAGGTTTTCCAAAGAGGGATTCAACGGACAAAATGATGTATTGCTGTGCGACACAATGGGTGAACTTATTAATATCTACGCTGTAACTGATATAACGATTTTAGGCGGTTCGTTTATAGAAGGTGTCGGCGGGCATAATCCTTTGGAACCGTCGGCATTTAACAACTCTATCGTTTCTGGAAAATTTTTCTTCAATCAAAAAGAGTTATACTCGAAAGTTAAAGGAATTGTTATTTGTGATATAAAAGAGATAGCCTCTACGCTTAGTGGTAAACTGCCGAAGACTTCAACGACGCATTTGGAAAATGGCGGCGATATAATCAAAAGCATTCTGTCCGAACAAAAGGAGATACAATGACGCCAACCGACAAAGCATATAAGCTTTTAGCTATTCAGGAGGGTATCAGCAACCGTGCGGCAAAAGAGTTGATAGATAGGGGCGTTGTATATGCGGCAGGCAAAAAGGTATTGGTTGCAAGAGCTGATATAAAAGCAGGTACTAATTTTAAAGTCAATAAACTAAAAAAGCCGACTGTCATTTTTGAAGATGATAACATAATGGCTGTGGATAAACCGCCGTTTCTGACAGCCGAGGAGATAAGCGAAAATTTCAAGCTTACGCTTTTGCACAGGCTCGATAAAGAGACAAGCGGAGTACTTCTTTTAAGTAAAAATGAAGAGTTTACAAAAAAAGTAATAGCCGCTTTTAGAGCTGAAAAAGTTAAAAAAACTTATCTTGCTATAGTTAGCGGCAAATTTGTTGAGCCATGCCGTATAGATACTCCTTTGCAAATCATTAAAACGAAAAGCGGAGCGTATGCTAAGAGTGCCAAGAGTGGACAAAATGCCATAACTTTAGTGGAGCCAAAACTTGTTGCAGGTAAAAACTCTTTAGTTGAGGTAAGCATAGAAACGGGCAAAACGCATCAAATAAGAGCCCATTTAAAAAGTATTGGTTTTTCTGTGCTTGGAGATGAAAAGTATGGTGGCAAACCGGCGGCGAGGATAATGCTTCATGCTTGGAAAATTGAGCTTTTAGGATATAGTTTTGAGTCGTCTTTGCCGCAGGAATTTGCAAATTTTGGCAAAAACTCTTAAGCTTTTATCATTTGTCAATAATATTGATTTTTCATTTGTACTGAAAATAACATGCGCCGTCACAGGTTATGCAAAATGAATGCTTATTGTTTGAACATAGAGATGATGATGTTGATAAAGGAATTTTATCGCTATTTGCCACTCTTAAAGAAAACCTTTTTAAGGTTTAATTGAGTTTAAAGCATCATTTTTGTATTATTGCGTTTTTTTGGTGTAAAAATATCATTTAGGAGAAAAAAGTGTTTGATGTTTTGACGGACTCTTTCAAAGCGGCTATTAATAAAATCCGTTTTAGCGATGATGAAAA
>JAIRKW010000175.1 GCA_031259875.1 Campylobacteraceae bacterium | reverse complement strand
ATCATCGTTTTTTGGTTGCTTCTGCCACTCAATCAAAGTAGGTCTTGGGATATAAAATCGCTCGCAAAGAGGTTTGTAACTCACTCGCTTCATAGGCTGATTCCTAAAATTTAATATTAGTGAATTTTAGCAAAATTTAGTTAATAAAGATTTTAATTAAAAATTATTTATGAAATAATTCTAATCATTGTGCTGTTATTTGAAAATAAAGAACTTATAAATATAATTGGAATTAATATTTGATAGTTAAATGCTCTATGGCAATAAAGAAATGTATAGTACTGTTTGAAAAATTCAATTGCATTATATTTTTTATAAAAATAGTAATTTATTTATGAGTAACTTGGTTAAAAAAATATTTTTGATTATGTCAAATGAGAAATACAACAGGTGTGAAATTTAAAATTTTTGCGTTTTTACTATTAAAATGCCATAAAAAAAAGTTTTTTGCTATCATTTTTTGACTTAATACACAGGCTTGCAAGTTGTCATTTAGTTAAAATTTTAATAGATGTAATAACTGCTTTACAGCAAGCAATGCGTATTAAGTAAAAATACAATGCATGTACCGATTTTATTCTTAAACAAAAATTTTAGATGATTTTTGCTGCAAATAAAAACAGCTCAACGCAAAACGTTTTATATCCAAAACTTCCTCAAAAACTCTTCATCAAACTCCACAAGTCCTCTTTTTCGCAAATCATCCAGCACATTTTTGTCGCAATTTACAACGTTAGGCCACTCACGGTTATATCCTTCAAGCGCACCTTTTTTTGTAGCATCAATCCCAAAAAATTCATCTTCCAAAAAGATATCGCGCTTGGCGTCTATATTGTTCACAACTTTCCATATAAGCATATAGAGATTTTCTATATCATCGCTTTCAGAATTTACAAAAACAAGTAGTTTCGTGTACTTTTTAACAGGTCTTAAAAGCCTGAACACCTCTTGCATAAGCCGCTCTTTTTTTATAGCAACAAAAGTCACAGGCGTTTTTGTGTCGGTCATAAACTGCTTAACACTTTTTATCTCACGGCATAAAAGCGACATTTTATCCAAAAGCACAGTATCATCTATAATCTCTTTTAAATCACTCTCTACCTCATCTCCCGTGCAGTCAAGCCCCAATTTTCCACCATAGTTTGCATTTGGCGAAGCATGGTCAAGCGCATCGCAAATACCTTCGCTGATGATGATATTTTCTTTGCTTACTCTATTTAATATAAATCTCGAAATGCTTTCTCTATCTTGCAAACTTGGCGCGTTATCACCCACAAATATGGCATGCTTGACAAAACTCATCTGTCCGACACCCCAAAAAGCATGCATAAACTGCTTAGCATGACCAACATATCTTGTCTCCATTTTTGCAAGTATCAGATTGTGAAAAACGCCGTTTTCTGGCATATCATAATCTATAAGTTCGGGTGTAGTAGTCTTTAAAAGCGGCAAAAATATACGCGCTGTCGCCTGCCCCATATATTTATCCTCAATCGGCGGCTTGCCCACAACAGTAGCGTGATATATAGGCTCAAGCTTGCTTGTAATGCAAGTAACTTCCATCACAGGATAAAGTTCTTTTGGCGTATAAAACCCCGTATGGTCTCCAAAAGGACCTTCAAGCGCTAAATTTTGCGGATCTATCCACCCTTCCAAAACAAAATCGGCATCATCAGGAACATATATCGGATTTGTTAATGATTTGATAAGCTTTGCTTTCTTGCCGCGTATAAAACCATAAAGCAGTAATTCAAAAAAACCATACGGCATCGGAGCTTGAGCGCACCAAATATAGAGCGGGTCGCCGCCTATGGCTATGGAAACAGGCATCTTTTTGCCCTCTTTTTTATACTCATTAAAAAAATGCATACCATCTTTATGTATCTGCCAATGCACGCCAAGATGATTTTTGTCGTGTACTTGCATTCTATACATACCAAGATTTTGCAATCTGCCGTCCAAACTTTGTGTATAAATCTGCCCCATCGTGATAAATGCCCCGCCGTCTTCAGGCCAAGTGGTGAGAATCGGGATATTAAAAAGATTTACCTTATCGCCTTGTTTTATAAACTCTTGACATATTCCCTTACCGCTTACACGTTTGGGCGGGATATTTTTAAAAGACAAAAGTTTTGTTAAAAACTCTGCTTTGCCTCTAAAGCCCGCCTCTATACGAAGTCTCATAAGTTCGTCTATATCTTTTGATATCGCTTCAATATCTTTGCCGAAAATTAACTTTAATGCCTTTTCGGAGCCGAATATATTCATCAAAACAGGTATATGAAACTCTTTGCCAAGCCTTTTGCTTACAGGCTTTAAAAACAGTAATGCTTTCGAATCCTCTTTTTTGGCTTCTACAAAGGCTATATGCGGTATCTCAAAATCAATATCAACGCTTTCTTGTATCACTTTCAAAAGATTGTGCTGTCTAAATAACTCTATAATATTATTCATCATCGCCTCCAATCAAAAAATCATTTCGTTTGCCATCTCTTCAGCTCTTGCTAAAATATCTTTAGCACCTTTTGCTATTATCGTATCGGCTAATTTACTGCCTGCATTTTTATACTCTTCTCTTTTTACTTTAAGTTCCGCATGCAAAAGTTCTTTACCGTCAGGCAATCCTACTACAGCTTTTATGTGCAAATCATCGCCGTTTGCTTTTGCATTGACGCCTATGGGAACTTGACAGCCGCCTTCTAACTTTTCTACAAAATCTCTCTCTGTTTTTGTCTCTGTAATCGCATCATCATCATTTAAAAAATCAATTATTTGTAAAATCTCTGCACTCTCAACAGCTTCTATCCCTAAAGCCGCCTGCCCCATAGCAGGAATCATAACATCAGAGTCTATCGGTGAAAAGTATTTTATCTCATTTTCAAGTCCAAGTCTTTTAACTCCGGCAACAGCTAAAATAACAGCGTCAAACTCGCCGTTTTTCAACTTATCTATACGTGTATTGATATTGCCGCGCAAGTTTTTTATAATCAAATCAGGACGCACATATAAAAGCTGCATTCTGCGTCTTAAACTTGTAGTACCTACAACCGCATTTTTTGGAAGCGTATCTATATTTTCATATTTTTCGGACAGCATGGCGTCTCTTACATCTTCTCTTTTTGTTATTGCGCCAAGCTTCAAACCTTTTGGAAAAACTACAGGAACATCTTTTAAACTATGCACAGCTATATGCGCTTTGCCTTTTAACATAGCATTTTCAAGCTCTTTGGTAAAAAGTCCTTTGCCGCCGATTTTTGCTAACGGCGTATCGAGTATCTTGTCGCCCTTTGTCTTCATAATATTTAATTTTACGCTGATATCAGGATGTGCCTCTTCTATTTTTGCTTTTATATATTCAGACTGCCAAAGAGCCAATTTACTGCCGCGTGTTGCTATTATCAACTCTCTCATCTGTTTCCTTTTTGACTGTCATCAATAATTTCAACGTCTATTATATTTTCATCATCTTTATCGCGCGAAACTTTGACGCTTACTAACAAAACTGCTGACATAACAAGCAAAACAGCTCCGGTGATATCGCCGAAAAATCCGGGCAATATCAGCAAAAAAACCCCTAAAATTCGTATAGTAGAGGCTAAAGATACGGTAGAGAGCGAGAGTCTTTTTTGCATTATTCTTTGAATGCTTTCATGAAGTTTAAAAGGAGTATTTAAAAGCAGTATTATCCCAAAAATAGCGCTTAATACTATCTCCAAAAATGTGTAAAAAATGCCAATAGCAGAAGCCAAAGGTATAGTAACTACAACCTCAATAAAAATATAAAACAAAAAAAGTATCAGTTTCACTTAAAAAACCTCTTTTAATCTCTCGTCAAGTTTATCTATATCCACGAACTCTTTTATACCCGAAGCTCTTGAAACAAGCTCAACTTTACCCTCGTCAAACTCTTTTCCAACAATAAGCGCATACGGAAAACCTATCAACTCAAAATCGTTCATCTTAAAGCCAAATCTCTCGTTTCTATCATCTAAAATAACCTCTTTTTTCTGCGCTATCAAATCTTCATAAAGTTTAGTCGCAAACTCTCTTCCGGCTTCATTTTTCACATTAGAGATAATTATATCCAAAATATAAGGAGCACTCTGCTTATTCCAAATGCACCCTTTTTCATCATGGTTTGCTTCTATGATAACAGCAGCCAAACGGCTGACTCCAATACCATAACAGCCCATAAAAAACGGTTGAGACTTACCATTTTGGTCTAAAAATGCAGCATTCATGGCTGATGAGTATTTTTGACCAAGCTGAAATATATGCCCTACTTCTATGCCTTTAGTAAGCGAGAGCTTTCCTTCGCAGCAAGGACACAAATCGCCCTCTTTTACTTCAGCCAAGTCAGCATATCTCTCATCTTTAAAATTAAACATTGAAACGCCCACATAGTGATAATCCCTCTCATTCGCACCGCAGATAAGATTTTTCTCCTCTTTTAATTCATTGTCTATGAAAAATTTAATATCACAAAGCCCTATAGGACCGCAAAAACCTGCCGTTAAACCAGCATTTTTTATCTCTTCTTCGTTTGCCTCTATAAGCTCCAAAGCTTTTGCAGTATTTTTTGCTTTTACTTCCTGCAGGTTGTCACAGCCGCGTACAAAAAAGACGACAATTTCACTTCTGTCTTTATATACGGCTTTTTTGATTACTGCTTTTATCGTATAAAACGCATCCACTTTAAAAAATTCGCTTAACTGCTCTATGGAAGCATTAATTGGCGTGTGAAATTTGGAAAAATCAGCTTTTGGAGGCGTGGTATCAGTTCTTTTTTTCTCTCTTTTTGCTGCTTCTATATTTGCAGCATATTCGCATTTATCACATACCAATATATCATCTTCGCCATTTTTAGCCAATACCATAAATTCTTTGCTGCCGCTGCCGCCTATCGCTCCGCTGTCAGCCGCAACTGCTCTAAAATCAAGCCCCAAACGTGTAAAAATTTGTGTGTAAGTCTTCTCCATCAAGTCAAATTCGCGCTTCAAATCCTCCATAGACGCATGAAAACTGTAACCGTCTTTCATGATAAATTCGCGGCCTCTTAAAAGTCCAAATCTAGGTCTTGCTTCGTCTCTGAACTTTGTATTGATTTGATATAGATGCAAAGGCAGCTGTTTGTAGCTGTTCACACGGTTGCGAACTATATCCGTAACAACCTCTTCATGCGTAGGACCCAAAACAAACTCATTATCTTTCCTGTCGCGAAACCGTAAAAGTTCTTTGCCGTACACTTCGTATCTGCCGCTTTGCTGCCAAAGTTCAGCAGGATTTACAACGCCCATGCTTATCTCTTGCGCACCCGCGTTGTCCATCTCCTCTTTTACTATATTTCTTATCTTATCAAGCACCCTTTTACCAAGAGGCAAAAAGTTATAAAGCCCGCTTCCTGTCTGACTTATGAACCCTCCTCGTATAAGGAAAATATGGCTTGGAAGCACAGCGTCTTTGGGCGCTTCTTTGGCAGTTGGTGCAAAAAGTTTGGAAAACCTCATTCATCTATCTCCGAATTTATTTTATTTATCTGTATATCTTTGAGCTGCTCGTCATCAATGTCAAAAAAATATTGAAGCGACTGTATGATTTTATCAGACTCGTCAAGTTCCAATACATTTTTAAGATTTATCGTCGGTTTATGCAAAAAAGCATTAAAAACTTGATGTATTATCTTCTCCACGCTCTCTCTCATTTCACTTTGCATATAACCTTTTTTTACAGCTTTTTCTATCTCGTTCAGTGCGCTTTGCTTAGCTTTGTTTCTAATCTCTTTTATGATGGGGTCTACTGATAATGCTTGAAGTTTTTTGAAAAACTCGGTAGTCATCTCGCCTACTATAGAGTAAGCAACCTTCGCCTGCTCCTCGCGAAGAGCCAGATTCTTAGCTACTATCTCCTCCAAATCATCCACAGCATATATATGCACATTTTCAAAACGGCATGGTTCTATATCACGGGGTACTGCTATATCAAACCAATATCTTTCAAAAACTCTCGGCTCTGTCATATCGTTCGTTATAATAGCATGCGGCGCACCGGTAGCGCTGAAAATCAAAGGATATTTATTTACAGCTTCACGCAGATTTGAAAACGGCTGGGCGGAACTGTTTTTGCCAAGTTTTTTAGCTAAAGTCACAGCGTTTTCATAGCTTCTATTGATGATTATTACATTGGCATTTGAAGCAAGCAAATGTTTTGCCGCAAGTTCACTCATCTCTCCGGCACCCACCACTACGGCATTTACTCCATCAAGACTTTTCAATAAATCTTTTGCTTTTGTTACCGCCACAGAAGAGACGGAAACGGGATTTTTGGATATGTCCGTACTGCTTCTAACGGCTGCTGCGCATTTAAAACACTGCTGCATCGCGCGTCTTAGCTTTGGTCCGCAAAAGTTGTTTTTGTGTGAAAAATTAAAAGTAGATTTCAGCTGTCCTGATATCTGTGTTTCGCCGACAACAAGACTATCCAAAGATGAACACACGGCAAAAAGATGGTGTATAGCGCCGACATTCTCATACACATCGGCTCTATTTTCAAGCTCTTCTTTATTTATGCCTGATATATGAGATAAAACACTTAATATAAATGATAGACTCTCTTTACACTCTTTAACGCTTGTTATCACCTCTACTCTATTACATGTAGAAAGTAT
>JAIRKW010000170.1 GCA_031259875.1 Campylobacteraceae bacterium | reverse complement strand
AATAAGCATTAAAGCAGGCTTCAATATGGAGAAATACTAAAGCAGTTTTAAACATGCGAAAAGCTTAATATTTTAAGCTAAAGCGACAAAAAAAGCAATATATTTATCAGTCTATCAACAAAATAGTAATAAAATAGCAGATTTCAATAAAATCTAAAGTAGGACCATGGCAAAAATCGCAGTTGCAGGCACGGGATATGTAGGTCTCTCAAATGCTGTTTTATTAGCTCAGCACAATGAAGTGAGGGCATTTGATATTGATGCGTGTAAGGTTGAGTTGCTAAACAATAGACATTCACATATAGATGATGTTGAGATAAATGAGTATTTGGCGAACAAACCGTTAAATTTAAAAGCAACGCTTGACAAAGAGGAAGCTTTTGGAGATGCCGATTTTGTTATAGTCTCTACTCCTACAAATTACGACCCGCAGACCAATTTTTTTGATACAAGCTCTGTAGAGTCTGTCATAAAAGATGTTACCGCCATAAATCCAAATGCTGTTATTATCATCAAGTCTACCGTTCCTGTTGGCTTTACAGAAAAGTTAAAAAGAGCGTTTGGATACCAAAATCTCATATTTTCACCCGAATTTTTACGCGAAGGCAAAGCTCTTTATGACAATCTTTATCCAAGCAGGATAGTTATAGGTGAGCGTTCGAAAAGAGCGCAGGATTTTGCAGAGTTGTTGGTGCAGGGAGCCTGCAAAAAAGATATCCACATACTGCTTACAGACAATACTGAAGCTGAAGCAATCAAGCTTTTTTCAAACACATATTTAGCGATGAGAGTGGCATTTTTCAATGAGCTTGATACTTATGCGTCAATGCACGAACTTGATACAAAGCAGATAATAGAAGGTGTCAGCTTGGATCCTAGAATAGGCAACTATTACAACAATCCATCTTTTGGTTACGGCGGATACTGTCTGCCTAAAGATACAAAGCAACTTTTGGCTAATTATAAAGACGTCCCGCAAAACCTCATATCTGCCATCGTAGAATCAAACCGCACAAGAAAAGATTTTGTAGCAGAGGATATTCTAAGATTAAATCCGAAAGTTGTCGGCATATACAGGCTGATTATGAAAGCCGGTTCCGATAATTTTCGTACCTCCTCTATTCAGGGCATTATGAAACGCATCAAAGCAAAAGGTATTGAAGTAGTGGTGTACGAGCCGGTTTTGCAAGGAAGTGAATTTTACCACTCAAAAGTTATAAATGACTTGGACAAATTTAAACAAGTCTGCGATATCATCATCGCAAATCGCATTACCAAAGAGATAGAAGATATGCAAGAGAGGGTATATACCCGTGATCTATTTGGAAGAGATGCGTGAAGATTTTTGGCAGACTGCTTTTTAAGTGGTATTTTCATAAAAATTTATATGTTAAAGCTTTGGCTTCTCTTGAAAAGTATCCATGTAACGGCGATGAACTTTGGGCATGTTATTCGCTTGGCATGTATGATACTGTTGCAAAAAGTTTATGGAATGGACGCCATCTAAAGGGCGGGTTTGCTTTTTGCGTATCGCTTGCAGCTGTTGGACGGCTTAAAGAGGCAGAGAGTGCGGCTAAAAAGCTTGAAGAATTGCATGGTTTTGATAAATATAGATTTAAATTTGCCTCCGCTATAGCTCTGTATATGCCCTCTTTAGCGCTCAAAATTGCAGACAGCCCACTTGCTCCGCGCTCACTTCTTGCAGGCTTATTGGTACAAGCCGGTGAGCAAGAAAGAGCTTTGCAGTTGCTTGAAAATATACATGGCGAAGCATATCTTTTGAAAAGCAATATCCTTAATTTTTCACCAAAAGAACAATTAAACGCATTAAGTAGCTTTTTGGTCTCGCGCGGTTTGGCTAAAGTGTTAGCTTTGGATGAGACAAAATGCGTGAGTGTTGCAAATATAAAATGTGTCGCTTTGCCGAAGAAATCCGGCAAAATGCCATTAGTCTCCGTTTTGATGACATCTTACAATACTTCGTCTTATGTCAAATATTCGCTTGAGAGCATTTTGGCGCAGACTTACAAAAACTTGGAAATTATAGTAGTGGATGATAATTCTACTGACGAGACTCCAAAAATAATAAAAGAGATAGCGGCCGAAGATAAGCGTGTGAAATTTTTTGCGAATAAGATAAATATTGGCACCTATGCTTCAAAAACTTTGGCTTTGAAGCATGCTAAGGGAGAGTTTATTGCTTGTCATGATTCCGATGATTTTGCACACAATGAATGGATAAAAAGGCAAATAAAACCATTGCTCAAAAACAGTGCTCTTATTGCTGCTGTGTCACAGTGGATTAAGATAGATGAGTGTGGCAGATATTGTGCGCGCAGTGCATATCCGCTTTTAAAACTACACAGCACTTCGCTTTTATTCAGAAAAAAGATAGTTTTAGAAAAAACAGGTTCGTGGGATATTGTACGTACAGGTGCTGATAGTGAGTTTTATGCACGTTTAAAACTTGTATTTGGCAAAGAAGCAATAAAATATATAAAACTGCCTTTAATAATCGGTGCATATCGTAAAAATTCGCTTACTGCTTCAGTTGAGGACGGATATGACTCTCATGCAAGACTTAAGTATTGGGAAGCTTGGACTAAGTGGCATATAGATTGTTTTAAAAAAGGTGAAAAGCCGGTGATGACTGCTGATAAACGCCCGTTTCCCATACCAAAAGAGATAGCTGTTTAAAAAATATCGTTGCCAAAGTATTGACGCAGGCTTAGCTGCCATTTAAAAATATAATAAGTGCAAGATAGCATAGCTGTGCCGTTAGTGCTTTTAGCTCGTTATTTTTTATGCGGCGAACAAATCTCATCTTTCCCATGTTTATAGACGCATTTCGTCAAATATTACTTTTATCGCTTTTTGGCTAAAATAAGCCCATTTTTATCAAAGAGGTTTCCTATGGCGCAGACAATAACAGAGAAGATTTTCAGTTCACATGTAAAAAAAGATGTATACGCGGATGACATAATAGAAAGCAAGATAGATATGGTAATAGGAAATGACATAACAACACCGATTTCTATCCGCGCATTTGAAGAGAGCGGGGCTTTGAATCTTGCAAATCCGGATGGATTTTCTATCGTTATGGACCACTACATCCCGGCAAAAGATATCGCAAGCGCAAATCAAGCCAAAATCTCCCGCGAATTTGCCTACAAACACGACTTGAAACACTATTTTGATGAAAAAGATATGGGTATAGAGCACGCACTTTTGCCAGAAAAAGGATTGATAGTTCCGGGCGATGTGATAATAGGCGCGGACTCACACACATGTACACACGGAGCTTTAGGAGCTTTTGCAACAGGCGTAGGGTCTACAGACTTAGCATATGCGATGATAACGGGCGAGAATTGGTTTAAAGTTCCAAAAAGCATCAAGGTTGAATTTAGCGGCAAACCAAGCGAATTTGTATACGGTAAAGATTTGATTTTGGAGATTATCAGGCTGATAGGTGTTGACGGCGCACTGTATCAAACTCTTGAGTTCACGGGAGATTCGTTAGAGCACCTTAGTATGGACGATAGATTTAGTCTCTGTAATATGGCTATAGAAGCTGGAGCAAAAAGCGGCATAGTTGCCGTTGACGATATAACAAAAGAGTTTTTAAAAGATAAAAAACTGCCGCGAGAACCTCAGTTTTTTTATTCGGACAAAGATGCAAACTATACGCGCATTTTAAAAATAGACACTTCAAAATTAGAAAGCGTTGTGGCATATCCGTTTTTACCGAGTAACGGTAAGAGTATATCTGAAGCCGTGAAAGATGATTTAAATATAGATCAAGTTTTTATAGGAAGCTGTACGAACGGCAGATTAAATGACTTAAGGATAGCAGCGAAAATCTTAAAAGGCAAAAAAGTCGCGAAAAAAACGCGTATGATAGTAACTCCTGCCACACAAAAAATTGCCTTACAGGCGCAAAAAGAGGGGCTCTTTGATATTTTTGCGCAAGCTGGGGCAGTAGTCAGCAACCCTACATGCGGCGCATGTCTTGGTGGATATATGGGGATTTTAGGCAAAAACGAAAGATGTGTTGCCACTACAAATAGAAATTTTGTAGGCAGAATGGGAGAGAGAACAAGCGAAGTTTATCTTGCAAACTCCGCAGTTGCAGCAGCAAGCGCGATAAAGGGTAAGATAGCGGATCCAAGGGATATTTGAGAGGATTTTGCGTGTAAAGCAAGTTTTTGCGGAAGTTTAGAGCAGTAAAGTTATTTGCCGACTGCCCGCAAAAGCTTTAAAAAAATATTTAATGTATAAATTTTAAAGTATGAAATAAAATACAGTTTAAGAGTTATATTGTTTGAAGTTACGTTTATATTTGTTTAGATAAAAAATCCTCCCAATTTTTCTGCTAAATGCCGTGTTTTTAGTAAAAAAAATATCAATTCTATGCAGTATCATTTTTTAATGAAGATTTCTTCAATATTATGCTCTCTATAAATTTTTACTTTTTCTTTGCGAACAATAGCAGCTATTGGCTTTATTTTGCGTCTGAATTGCAGTTTTATCGGATTGGTTTTCTGTTTTCAATAAATACAGTAGAAATATATATATTTTATATTTATTTTTATGTTATAATGGTAACTAATTTTATAATTGAAAAAATTATCAAAGATTTCATAGTTTTGCGTGAATATTGTCATAAAAAATTGAAAATGGAAAGCTGGAAGATGTCACTATTTAAATTTAAATGTCAAGAGTGCGGACATGATGTTAGTAAATTAAGACCTGCAAAAGATATCATTTTTGATATTGATAAGAAAAAGCCTATTGTATGCGAGCATTGCGGATGCAAGTATAAAATGTCGGCGTTAACTGATTGGATAAATTGTTTTCTAATATGTGGTGCTTATTTACCCATATGTTTTTTGACGGCCTTACTTTTCGGTTATAAGTTAGGCATGGCAATAAAAGTTGTTTTTGGTATCAGAATAGATGGCTTATATGTGGTATTGGCGATATTGATATTTTTCTTATCGTCATTACTTGTCGGTATGCATTTTATTT
>JAIRKW010000110.1 GCA_031259875.1 Campylobacteraceae bacterium | reverse complement strand
TCAAGTTTTGGAAACTGCGTTTGAAACTCTTTTGCTGCTTCCGTGTCAGTCGGGCGGTAATAATTTTTACCGGCTATGCGCTGACCCTCTTTTGAATAGAGATAATTTAAATATTCAGTTGCGGCTTTTTCGGTGCCTTTTTTCTTTACATTCGCATCAACAATACTTACTGAAGGCTCGGCTAAAATGCTAAGACTTGGTACGATTATCTCAAATTTGCCTTTGCCAAGCTCGTTTATGGACAAAAACGCTTCATTTTCCCATGCTAAAAGCACATCGCCTATGCCGCGCTGAACAAATGTATTTGTAGAGCCGCGCGCACCGCTGTCAAGTACAGGAACATTTTTATAGAGTTTCTTTACGAACTCTCTTGCTTTATCCTCACCGCCGTATTTTTTATCAGCATACGCCCACGCCGCTAAATAATTCCATTTTGCTCCGCCCGAAGTTTTAGGGTCGGGAGTGATGACTTTTACGCCGTCTTTTACCAAGTCGTCCCAATCCTTAATCTTTTTAGGATTTCCTGCTCTTACTAAAAAAACTATGGTTGAAGTGTAAGGCGCGCTGTTGTTTTTGAAGCGTTTGTTCCAGTCAGGCGCGATTTTTTGCGTTTTTCTGGCGATAGCGTCTATGTCGCCTCCCAAAGCCAGCGTAACAACATCGGCTTCAAGACCGTCTATAACGCTCCTTGCCTGCCCTCCGGAACCTCCATGAGACTGCTTGATGGATACATCATCGCCGCTAAGTGCCTTATAATGTTTGATAAATGCCTCATTGTATTCTCTGTAAAGCTCTCTTGTCGGATCATAAGAGACATTTAAAAGCTCGATTTGAGCGGCAGAAACAAATGAAGCCGCCAACAAAACAGACCAGATTGAAATGTGTTTTATTAAACTCATTTTATCCTCCTTTTGAAAAAATAATTCAGCATTATAGGTAAAATTTTTATTATTGTCAAGTATATTTATAGATTTTATATGGATTATTGAATATATACTATAGAATTTTACTTATATTTTCCTGTTTTTTGCTTAAATTGGCTTTTAAAATGATATTTAAAAACCATACTAAAAATATCAAGTTTAAAAAATAAAACGACTTTGACAGGTATTTCTACCACAGTTTTGCAGTATCGGAAGCAGTAATTCATTTCTTCATACATTTCTGCCTTATCATAAGCGGCAACTCTTTGTTATTGTGAGCGAAGTGCGGCAATCCATAAAAATAGAGTAAAAAAACAATCCCAAAAATATAAATTATCAACTCCAACTTTAAGTCATTTGACGTTTTTAAATTGATACAGGCTAATGTTCCTCGCAATGACGTATGCCGTGTATGATAGCAGAATTACAAAAAAAGATTAAAAACTTTGCGGCTGTCGGGGTATGAGCGCGTATTTTTCTATAATTGTTTTGCCGTAGACTATTTCTATATCTCCCATGAGCGAATCTTCAAGAGCAAATTCTCCGCCGTTTTCTACGCCGTAAAATTTCAGCCTCAAAGCCAGCTTTTTATCCTCAATGCCAACTTCAGTAATACCGCGTTTTTTAAGTTCATCGGCAAGCTCTTTGGCAATATGATATTTATATGCAAAATGGCTGCTTGTTTTTTGAAAAAATGGGTAGAGGTATTGATTGCCAAATACAAGAATAGTATTAAGCAGAAGCAAAGACAATACAAGCACAGCGAAAATCTTATGCAGTTTTCTATATTGAGGCAGACGTACCCTGAAACTGTTCATAAATGTGGCTACGATAAGCGGTGCGGCGATAATCGTATATGAAGCAAACTCCTCCACCGCTATGCGCTGACGAAACGACAATAGTAACGAGGCTATAAATGCCCCAAAAGAGAGCCACCATAAAAGCGTTTTGCTCTCTTTTATCAATATGCGATATAAAGTATAGATGAAATATAAAAACAGCAGCGGTGAAAATATAGCCGCATAAATGCTGAATGTATCCAAAAAATACCCGCGCGGTTTACCGCTGATACTAAAGTCGTACATATACATTCCAACTGCAAAAAGCGTCAAAGAGAGCATCATCAAAACAACGTCCTGCTTATTGACGGCATAAAAAAAGAGCAGAAAATATAATACTATAAACCCTTTGCCAAGAAAAAGCGACAATATCAGCAGAATATACATAGCCAGCTTATTGTCTCTTTGGCGCAGATACAGAAACAAAAGCGTAACTAATATCATAAACGCCGCGCCGTTTGCCGCAAGTGACACGACTATGGTGCCGGGCAGCATAACGTACATCAAAACAGTAATTAATCTATCAGTTTCGCGTTTTAACAAAGGTTTGCTTATAAGATATAAAAGAGTAGTTGAAAATATATGTATAACAATAAAAGGAACTCTTAGAGCGTAATCATTCTGTCCAAAAAGTGCGCATGACAGATTGATAAGATAATGAACCGCCCCTTCTTGATTGTAAAAGATATCCGCTTCATAATAACTAATAGAAAGCGTACTGACTCCATAAATCAACATTGCGGTATTTACGGCAATTATCAAAAAAACGGCACAAATCTCTCTCATAAAATCGTCCGAAAATAAAATCTATATATTATACTGCTATTTTTAGCTTGCATTTTCACATTTTCTTAAAAAAATCAAAAATCCCGCTCCGCACAACAGCATAAATCCCAAAAAGAGTAAAAACGCATGCCAGCCCAAATGCTGATAAAAAACGCCGGGCAAAAACGAACCAAACGTCCCTCCCGCATAGTAAAACGAAAGATAGAGTCCGTTTGTTATGCTTTTTCGTTCATGCGCAAGTTTATTGACAAATCCCGCGGCGATAGAATGCACCATAAACATGCCAAGACAAAATACAAACATTGAGCAAAACATCACAGTAAACGACTCTATATTAAACAGTCCCAGCCCCGCTATATATATGAACATGCCGCATATCATAGCCCTGCTTTCACTTTTGAAAAATTTAATTATTCTTGTAACGTTAAGCGCGGTTATGAGTCCTATGACATACCCCGCATACATCAGCCCAACTTTACTCTCGCCTAAATTTTCATCTATGCTTTTAAGCTCGAACGGTAAAAAGTTAAGCACTCCTTGAAATACGAAAAATACGCAAAATATAGCAGTATAGATAAGAAAATTGTGCTTGATTTTAAGGACATTTACCACATCTTTTTTCGTAACTTTAGCAAATCTGGCTTTTGCATCTTTATTGACACCCAAAAGTGCAAAAAACGATAAGATAAGCCCGACTCCAATGATGAAAAAGAATGGGCGCCAGCCAAAATATTCGGACGAAATACCCGAAAGCAGTCTGCCTAAAAATCCGCCCATAATGGTTATAGCCACATAATTTCCAAGCGCTTTTTGGATATTTTCATGCGCTGAAGAGGTTGAGATATAACTCACAAGCGAAGTCAAAGCCGCAGGTATCAAAAAGCCCTGCACTGCACGTATGCCAATCAAAACAATGTAAGAGCTGCTAAATGAGAAACATATCTCTAAAATCCCCAGAAGCAGCAAAGAGACTCTAAGCATCTGCCTTGATGACAAATTTTCAAGTATATATCCGTAAAAAAGAGGCGCGATTCCCAAGGGAAACATTATAACGGTTGTAAATATAGCCGCTTGAAAGCCGTTCAGCGCAAACTCTTCTTTAAAAAGCGGCTGAATCGGCTGTGCCGCGTAAAGCGTACACAAAACCAAAATCGTACATACATAAAGTATGGTATTTTGCTTTTTCAAATAGTAAAATCCCACAAAAACTCTATCCACTCCGTCGTCTCTTTGGCAAAAAAATCAGGACGCACGATGGACGTTTTTTTGTAAAGTAAAGTCGCTATCTTTATATCCATATCAGGATACAGCCTCCCAAGCGTTCTTTTTATCTCCGTCAATGTTTCGCCGCTGTCTGCGATATCGTCAAGCACTAAAACGCTTTTTGCGTGAGAAAGGTCTGGTATATTAAAGATCTTCACATAATCAAGCTTTTTAGAACCCTCGTAATGTATGGAGTTCAGAGCATAAAGCTCTCTTGTGTCAAGTGCATGAGCAAGGAAATGCCCGAAAGTCATTCCGCCTCTGGCTATAGACAGATATGCGTCAAAATTGTAGGGCTTCACCTCGTAAGCTATCTTTTTTACATCATCAAAAAACTCTTCAAATCCATAATAGCGCATAAAACCTCCTAACGAATGATAAATGCCATCAAGCTTATCGCAAAAAGGAGCATAACGCCTATATTGATATCTTTAAACTCTTTGCTTAGTATCTTTGTAATCACATAAGATATAAATCCAAACGCCAAACCGTAAGTGATAGAGTACGTCAAAGGCATCAAGATAACAATCAAAAATGTAGCGATAGCAACACTTTTATCTGCAAAATTGATATTTTTAAGCTCTGCAAACATCAATACTCCGACCATTACCAAAACAGGATATATGGCATTTGCCGGAATCGCTTTAAAAAGCGGTATCAAAAAGAGTGTAAAAACAAAAAATACTCCCGCAACAATAGCCGTAAGTCCGCTTCTGCCTCCTTCTTCAACGCCGCTTGCGCTTTCAACAAAACTTGTCGTGGTAGAAACGCCCACAATACCGCTAAGTACAGAAGCCGCAGCATCAGCTTCCAAAGTTTTCTCAAGTTCCTTGCTGCCTTTTTTGAAAAGCCCAGCGCGAAATCCCACGCCAGCCAGCGTACCCAAAGTATCAAAAAGGTCTGTAATGAAAAACGTAATTATCACGGGGATAAACGCAAATTGCAATGCTGATAATATATCAAGCTCAAATGCTATCGGTGAAATTGAAGCAGGAAGTGAAAAAAGCTCCTTAGGATATGAGGCAATACCAAAAATCCATGCAATCAGCGATGTCGCAATAATCGCAAATATAAAAGCTCCCTTGATTTTTTTGATATAAAACGCGATAACTACTATAAGCCCAAAAACTCCAAGCAGTACATTTTTATCACCAAAATCGCCAAGCGATACGAGAGTAGCGTCATTTTTTACTATAACTCCCATTTGCTGCAGGGCGATAAACGCTATAAAAGCTCCTATACCAGCACTTATCGCGCGCCTCAAATCTTCGCTGATACTATTTATCATCCAAGTTCGAAACTTCGTAAATGACAAAATCAAAAACAGCATTCCCGACACAAACACAATGCCAAGCGCGCTTTGCCAAGGAACATGCATCTGTCCTACAAGCACATACGAAAAGTAGGCGTTAAGCCCCATGCCGGTACTCATAGCAATAGGCGTATTTGACCAGAAACCGTTAAGTACGCAGGCTATTATCGTAATCAAAGCAGTTGCTGTGATAAGTGCTTCGTAAGGCATACCCGCAGCGCTTAAAATAAGCGCATTTACAGGCACTATGTAGAGCATAGTCAAAAATGTGGTAAAACCGGCTCTTGCTTCTGTTGTTACAGTAGTGCCTTTGCTTTTTAATTTAAAAAAATCCAAAGTAAACTCCTTGATATCAAACTATATTTAATGAGATAATTTTAAAAGGCTTTTTTATAGACTCAAACGACCAAAACGCCGCTGCACCCTCTTCGTAAGAGAAGTGGGCAAGTACGGGGTTATTTTCATCACCATATAAATCCTTGAGACTTGGCATAATCTCAAACGCTTTTTTATTTGCTTCAACGCTTTGAAAAAGTTTTACCCGGCCGCTTATGCGTATCCATATATTATCGGCTCCAAATACGCAGATATCTGCATAAGGATTTGTGCTCAACTGCTTATAAACCTCTTTTTGATTGTTAGTGATAAATGTGAGTTTTCCCTCCCACTCCATCACAAAGCCAAACGGACGCACATGAGGCCTGTCCTCATTATCAACCGTTCCAATGTAAAAAACACCAGCTTTATTTAAAAAGTCAATAACTTCTTGAATATTACTCATTTTCTCTCTCCTTAATGGTTAATGTGCTTTGTTCATATCTGTATTTAGGAATAAAATTGCAAATCTGTTCGCTTATCAACTCTTTGTTTTTATCGCGTTTTAACTCATAAAGCGCATACATAGCATCGTCTTCATCGGAAGTAATATTGCTATGGTCATAATAATCAACAAGGATATAGTTTTTGCCCTCAACCGTTACCAACTCCTCTTTTTGAAAGCAGCTAGATATATGCTCTGTATAAAAATAGGTACTCTCTTGCGGAGAGAGCGTACTGAATTTATCCTTTTTGTCCGCATCATATGTGAAGTGCAGATAGTAATCACACCCAGCTCCTGCACCCGATGCGTAAGCTGCCCTCAAAAGTAATTTTTTCTTGCCCGTATTATCATAATCAACCAAAAAAGCTTTATTGTATTCTATGTTAAATCTAACCCATCTGAATTTTTTACTTATTTTAGAAATATCTTCTTCAAGCTGTGTTAAAGCGGCTTTATTTAAAACAGTCGTCAGATTTACCTCTTGTGGCTGCGTGTATTGCTTGTTGACGACTTTTTGGCAGATTTTATTTTTACTTTCATCATAGCCGGCCAATTTTCGTTTTATTAAGCAGGCTTTATTGAAAAATTTATCCTTTTTATCGTAAACAAAGATATTATAAATGCCGCTGTCTAATACAGTAGGGGCAGAAAACAGGTTTAAATATATTTTATTGTCTAATGAAAATATTTTTACTTCATTTGCCCAAAGATACGCATCGACTTCCGCGCTATTATCATATAAATCATCATCGTCACCACCTTTTTGCTCATATGTGTTTATTATGTCAAAAATTTGCGTTTTATTTGTTTCGTTGACATCTTTGTCTATTCCGATATCAAAAAAACTTGGCGTACGTGATGTCCCGCCAAATCTTATTGTTGAAAAGAGCAATCGTCTGTTTTGCGACACATTGTCATCTGAATAAACAACATACTCATTATATGTATTGTCAGAATATTCCAAAAAAAGCTCTTCGTCTAAAATCTTTTTGCAAGCTTCATCGTCTGCATATAAAAAAACAGCAGATAACACCCAAACAACAATCTTTCTCATCATATCGTCCTGCCTTCATATATCAGTTCAACCTTGTATCTATCCGCAGCCCAAGCCATGCCAAGACCTATATTTGAGACTTCCAAAGCCTCTTTGAAATCTTTGAGTATCTGCTTTTTACTGGACGCAAACTCTTTTGGAAACTCAACAGGGAAAAGTTTATTGACATTTCCTTGACGGTATCTATCGCCGATATACATATCAAGTATCTTTATGTGAGCACAATTATCCAAAATTTGCAGCTGTTTTGTAAAAACGGTAAAAAACGCACCCTTCCAGTAAAAATTCCACGCAGCGTTAATCTCATCTTTTGCGTCATTCACATCTATATGCTTGCAGCAGAGCCTAAGCCAGATATCTCTATCTTTATCTATCGTCCAATCCATTATCGGAACGGCAAAACGCCATTTTACATCTGTCGCTTTCATGTTGTACGTTTCATACTGCTCTTTTGAAATCTCCTCATTGACAAACGCCACAGTCTGTCTCCTCATAAACCCTCAACTCATTATAAAGGCTGTCTCTCTCCACAGGAATAAATCCGCTTGTTACGATGATATCTAGAAAATCTTTTAAGGCTTGTCCTCCGGCACTTTTTGCTCCGCCGGCACTTTGAATCGCCTCTTTTTCTATCGTCCCGTCCAAATCGTCCGCGCCAAACTCCTGCGCCACCATAGCCAAACTTAAAGTTGCGCTCGCCCAGTAGGCTTTTATGTGAGGAATGTTATCCAGTATCAACCTGCTTACGGCTATAGTTTTTAAAATTTCCGCCGAACCTAAAAACTTGTCCACTTTGAGATAGTTATTGTCTCTTTGATAAACAAGAGGGATAAATGCATTGAAGCCGCCCGTTCTATCCTGCACATCACGGAGTCTTAACATATGCTCAATCCTCTCTTTTCTCTCCTCTACATGCCCAAAAAGCATCGTGGCATTTGAAAATCTGCCGCTTTTATGCCAAAGTTCATGGATTTTGAGCCAATTTTTAGAGTCTACTTTGCCTTTGCAGATATAGGCTCTTATCTTTTCATCAAAGATTTCAGCTCCGCCCCCGGGCATAGAATCCACGCCGGCTTCTATCATCTTGTCCAAAACCTCTTCATAGCTTAAATTATGCAGAGTTGATAAAAAATGCACTTCAGCAGCTGTAAAAGCTTTTATGTGAAGATTTGGAAATCTCCTTTTTAACTCTTTAAAAATATCGATATACCAGTACAAATCATGCTCTTTATTGTGCGCGGAGACTATATGCACCTCTTTTATGCCGCGCTTACAGGCATCTTCTGCGATTTGCAAAACCTCCTCTTTTGTATATTTGTAGGAGTTCGGATTTTTCCTGTTTGCCGAAAATGCGCAAAATTTGCATATATCTTTACAGATATTTGTAGGATTGATATGGCGGTTTATATTGAAATAGACCTTTTTGCCCCACATGCTAACCCTTCGCAAATTGGCAAAATGCCCCAGCGTAAAGAGGTCAAGTTCGTAAAGCTTAAGTCCGTCGTCAAAATCAAGCCTTGCATTTTTTTCAAGTTTATTGATAATACCCATTGCAGTTTTTCACTTTTAAATCTAGATGGCAGATTTTAGCTAAAATGTGCTAAATTTTGATATATATATCGCTTTTTTCAAAGCAAATACCGCGATAAAAGAGACTTTTGGTAATTAATCGTGAACCAAACATTCTCTTCCTCCGTCATTCTGCACAATGAAACATACACTCAAAAAGAATGCAAAAATCCACTTTTTGTCTTTAGAATTGAACAAAGCCTGCCAAACAAGCACACCCTCCTGCATCATTGTGAGACACAAAGTGTTGCGGCAATTCAAACATTCTCTCCCCCCCCCGTCATTGCGAGAAAGGAGCAAAGCGACTGACGAAGCAATCCACAAATTCATTTGCAAAACAAAAACCTTATTGCTTTAACACTATCTTCTTTGGATATTATTTTTCCCTTTGACACTGCCAAGCATTTAATAAAATCAAGGAAAAAGATATTCAAACTGTTTGAAGTTATTTTTTTGCAAAAAAATAACAAGTTTTTGAATATCCCTTGATTTTATTAAATGTGAAGGTTTATTTTATACAG
>JAIRKW010000086.1 GCA_031259875.1 Campylobacteraceae bacterium | reverse complement strand
GTTGCCGCTTGCAAGAGTAAAATCGCTAAAGAGTTAAGTTCATGATTTTGATGAGTAAAAAGTGCAGCTCTCATCTCATCCCACAAGTTTAAACTTATATTTGAGCTAAGTCCGTCAGTTCCTAAAGTTAAAAGCGCATTTATATTTTTGATATCAAGCGCGCCTGTTCCTAAAAGCGCATTTGAGCGCGGGCAGTGTGCAACGGTATTTTTTTGTTCGCTTATCATCTTAAGTTCATCATCTTTGGCGTGAACAGCATGTACAAAAAGTGTTTTTACGCCATTAAAAAGCTCCAAAAACTCATATGACGTTGTCATCGGTTTTGCGTGAGGATTAAAATCTTTCATGAACTCGCCCATCGCCCCGCTCGCATTATCAAGCCACTTTCGCTCATGTAAAGACTCCATAAAGTGAGCCGATACGACAACGTTCTCATCTTTAGCGATTTTTAGCGCGTGACGGGCTAAAACGGGGTGTGTTGAGTACGGCGAATGGATAGACACAGCGGGAATAAAAGAGCTGTTTTTTGCTCTCAAAGCTTCATAAAATCTACTCTTAAAATCCTCAAAAAGCGTGTCTATGGCAGCTGGATTTGAGCCGATAACCTCTACAAAATAGACTACATTCAAAGGAGTTTTGAGGCATGGCTTAAGTTCAAGCCCAAAACTGCTTATAGCCCCGATAGAAGTGGTGCCGCTTTTTAAGATATCATCCAAAACATTTTCTATTAACTCTTGCGTGCACCTGCTTTGAAGCTCTTCGCGCGAAGATATGACGCTCTTTAGCCACACCATAAAATCGCCCAATTTAAGCGTTGCGGTATTTGCGGAAAACTCAAGGTGCACATGTGAATTGATAAGTCCGGGCATTAAAATAGAGTTTTTAGGAAGTTTTTCAATTTTAGCGTTTTTATACTTTGCTGCCAACTCTTTGCCGTTTCCTGTCTCTATAATCTTTTCGTCAAAACATATGCCGCCGTTTGGAATAATGTCAAACTTATCATTGCATATAAGTACAAAATCACTCAAAAGCACTCTCATAAATATCCTTTTAAAAAAGAAATTGTAGCGTAAATTTTTCTTATGCAAAATAGTGATACAATATCCATTTTTAAATCCAAAAAAAGGCAAATTAGATGAAAATAGTCGTCATCCAAGGACCAAATCTAAATATGTTAGGACACAGGGAGCAGAATATCTACGGTGCTATGAAGCTTGATGATATCCACGCACAGATGGAAAATGTGGCAAAACAGAACAATATTAGCATTGAGTTTTTTCAATCAAATTTTGAGGGCGAGATAATAGACCGCCTCCAAGAGTGTTTAGGAGATGCCGATGGTATTATCATAAATCCTGCCGCCTACACTCACACATCTGTCGCCATAAGAGATGCGATAAGTGCGCTTAATATCCCTGTTGTGGAAGTTCATATCAGCAATATCTACCGCCGTGAAGAGTTCCGCCAAAAAAGTTTGACAGCACCTGTGTGTTCAGGGCAGATAAGCGGTTTCGGACCTTTTGGATATCATCTGGCTTTAATAGCTTTGATGCAGATTTTAGCCGAGATAGAGGCTATAAATAAAAGAAAAGAAGCCGAGAAAAAGTAGTTGAAAGCCTATATAGTCCAAAATGAAAACGCGCTTTTTTACGAATGCGGTTTTTCATGTGATAATGCTCTTTTTTTACGTTTTGACAAAGATGAAGCCTACTTTTTAACAGACGGCAGATATATAACAGAGGCTAAAGAGAGCATTAAAAATGCTGAAGTTTTGGACGCCAAGAGAGATTTAGTCAAAAAAGCGCGCGATATCATCAAAAAAGCGCGCTTAAAAAATATCATTTTTGACCCCTTAGAGTTTAGCGTAGCAAAATTTGGTGCTTTGTCAAAAAACTTAAATGTCAATTTTGTACCGCAAAAGAACTTTTCTCAGATAAAACGCACTATAAAAACACCCGAAGAGATAAAACTGATAGAGACAGCTGCGATGATAGGCCAAAACGGATTTGAACGTTTTGCACAAATCTTAGAAGTCGGCAAAAGTGAGCAGGAGCTGCATTACGAAGCCCAAAACGCTATGAGAGACGGCGGTAAAAACAAGCTTAGTTTTTCGCCCATATGTGCGCTGAATGAGAATGCGGCAAAACCTCATGCAAAGCCTGGTGAAAAGAGGCTTGCAAGCGGCGATTTACTGCTTTTGGACGCAGGCGTGAAATACCGCCGATACTGTTCGGACAGAACGCGTACGATAGAGATGAGAGATGGTGCGTTGTTTGATAACAAAAACGAACAAAAGTTTCAAGACGCTTTTAGGCAAAAGATTTATGATATCGTTTTAAAAGCGCAGGAAGCGGCTATAAATGCTGTCAAAATCGGTGTAAAAGCAAGCGACATAGACAAAGCTGCCCGCGATGTGATAGAAAAAGCTGGATTTGGCAGATATTTTATTCACTCCACAGGACACGGCGTAGGGCTTGATATACACGAACTGCCTGTCATCTCGCCAAAATCGCGTGATATTATAGAAGAGGGTATGGTATTTACCGTAGAGCCTGGCATATACCTGCCAGATGAATTTGGCGTGCGAATAGAGGATATGGCGGCTATAATTGACGGTAAAGTTAAAATCTTGCATGAAAATAGATAAATTTTATTCCAAAATGGGCACAATTTATAGCATGCAAGCCAAGTGCTTATGAATAAATCCATAAAATTTCCCAAAATGCATGAAGGCGGCTGAAAATATGCACAGTTTTTGTGTCAAAACAGATAAAAAATGCACAGGAACGCTCTAAAATATGCAGTCTTTAAAATGGCATAAAAGCAGATTTTTCCCTATTCTAAAAGCTAAAAAAGATGAGTTTAAGCACATGGCTTTTATCGGCGTGGGCGGAAATGTGGGGGATGTAAAAAAGAGATTTGACAGGCTTTTTATATACTTTGCAAACTCTTCACTCGTACACATCAACAAAACTTCGCCGATTTTACAAAATCCACCATTTGGTTATACAAAACAAGATGATTTTTTTAATGCCATTATAGTGATACAAACTTCACTAAGTGCGCAGAAACTGCTTAAGTTTTTACTGCATGCAGAAAAGATTTTCGGGCGCAAAAGAAGCTTCAAAAATGCGCCTAGAACGCTTGATTTGGATATCATTTTTTTTGATACAGCAAAATTTATGCAAAAAAATATTATCATTCCACATCCAAAATGGCAAGAAAGATTATCGGTTTTGTTACCTTTATCTATGATATAAGAAAGAGAGCAATGAAAATAAAAGAGTACAGCGGTGATATAAAAAATACATTTGAGCAAGCCGCAAAAAGTTTTAAAAACGACTGTGATAGAGGTTTTGCACTTTTGGAAGATATCGGTGCAGCAGTGGCGATATTTGGCAGTGCACGCTTAAAAGAAGATAATGTCTATTATGAAAAAGCTGTCCAAATGGCTCAAATATTATCTAATGATGGCTTTCATATAACTTCAGGCGGTTCGTACGGCATTATGGAGGCGGCAAACAAAGGAGCGTTTCAAGGCAAAAACGGCGAAAGTTTGGGATTTAATCTTATTTTGCCGTTTGAGCAGGAGACAAATCCGTTTACGACAAGAGCCGTAACGCTTGAAAATTTCGCCGTAAGAAAACATATGCTCATCAAAAATGCGCTCGCATGTGTGGCATTTCCGGGCGGTTTTGGCACATTGGACGAACTTTTTGACGTAACTACGCTTATCCTTACGAGAAAAATTCTCCCTTTAAAAATCTATCTTTATGGCAGTAAATTTTGGACGCCTTTAGTCGGTTTTATAAAAACAACATTGGTAGATTATGGGACAATTGAACCAGACGAAGCGGATATTTGGCATATAAGCGATGATTTGGAAGAGATAAGAGACGGTATCAAAAATTATGTGGGGAGATATCTTAAACTAATGCGCACTCTTGGACTTGATGAGAGCAAAAGATATGCGCTTATAAAAAAACAGTTTGAAAAATTTGCAAAATAGGAGGCAAAAATGGCAAATATTTTAGTTGCGATGAGCGGAGGCGTTGATTCTACTACGACGGCATATCTGCTAAAGCAGGCAGGTCATCACGTGGAGGGCTGTTATCTGCGTCTGCACTGTGATGAGAAAAAGCATCAAAGAAATATAGGAATGGTCAAAAGGGCGGCTGAATTTTTAGGGATAAAACATCACGTTTTGGATTTGAGTGAAAAGTTCGATGAAATCGTCTACAATCCGTTTGTAAAAGCTTACGAAGATGGTATAACGCCAAATCCATGCGTACTTTGCAACAAATATATAAAATTCGGTGCGCTTTTGGATTTTGCTAAAAGTATCGGGATGGATAAGTTGGCTACAGGCCACTATGTGCAGATAAAAGATGGACTTATCCATGAAGCTGTCGATAAAAGCAAAGACCAAAGCTACTTTTTGGCACAAGTATCGCCCGAAGTGATACCGTTTATGGTTTTTCCTTTAGGCGAAAAATACAAAAAAGATATCAAAGCTTTTGCGCTTGGCATTCCTGAACTTGAGGACTTTTCCACGCAAAAAGAGAGCAGTGAGATATGTTTCGTGCAAAATACATACATTGAGGTTTTAAAAGAGCACATGAACGTTGAAAGGCATGGAGATGTACTCAATACAAAAGGCGAAATTATCGGCGCTCATCAAGGATATATGCACTATACGATAGGTAAAAGAAGAGGTTTTGAAATAAGAGGCGCGCATGAGCCGCACTATGTCATCTCTATCATTCCGGAAAAAAACCAAATCATTGTAGGCAGCAAAGAAGAGCTTGATATAAATGAGTTTAGGGTAAAATCTTTGAATATGTTTGTAGATAAAAATGAGCTTGAAGCCTCCGTCAAAATACGATACCGAAGCCCAAAACTAAA
>JAIRKW010000185.1 GCA_031259875.1 Campylobacteraceae bacterium | reverse complement strand
ATGAGGCAAATAATGTGCGTTTTATATGGTATGAACATAATCTATACGGGGAAAAACCAAATATCGTATTTACAAAATACAATCGGGGAAAAATAGATTTGACAAACGCCGAATTAATAAAAGCGCTATTCTATCTTTCCGATAATTCGCTTAGTGATAGTGAAAAGAAAAAATACCAAATAAAAATAGGATATGAATGGGATAACATTGAGAACACTTTGCGGAAGAAAGATTTCTGGAAATTTCTTAATCCTGAAAAATCATATACTAATCACATAGAATTCATTTTTGAATTAATCGCAAAAAAATATTTAGGTTCCATTGATAAAACAAAGTTGAAAATTGACCCGAAGAGCGACAGATATTGGTCTTTTTATGTTTTTAATGAATTAACTGCAAATAACATAAAAATATATCCTGACGATAAATATGACAATACAAAAGATTTTCTATGGGATGAAGTAAAAACTTACTATCGTACATTTGTTGAATGGTATAATGATGATTTTTATTTTCACATTATTGGTTTTTTACGGCACATAAACCACGATATGGAAACTCTTAAAGAAAAAGCCGAATCGGTTTCGAAAAAACAATTGAAAAAAGAATTGAAGGAATTAATTCAAAAACATTTTGGAGAAATTGATCTCGAGCAAACAGGATACGAAGACGATAAGCAAAAAGCGCAGCAACTTTTGTTATTGTTCAATATCATTACAACAAAGAATAGCGACTATAGATTTGCATTTGACAAATATTCGGACGAAAAATGGAGTTTGGAACATATTCATGCACAACAGTCCGAATCTTTGAAATCAAATAAGCAAAGGCGCATACTGTTAGAGGAACAAAAGATATACTTTTTAAACAACAAAAAAAATGAGTATGTAGTCAAAATTGATGAATTATTGGCAAGCAGTTCGATTAATGAGCAGGAATTCAATAAAATTCAAGAAGGTATTTTTAAGAAATATTCTGACGGATCTGTTATTCATTCTATAAAAAATCTTACACTGTTAACAGTTTCCGATAATTCCTGTTTAAACAACAACATATTTCCAATCAAAATGGATAAGATAAAAAAACTTGATACAAAAGGTTCGTTTATACCGATATGTACTAAAAATGTTTTTCTCAAATACTATTCTAAGGGTGTTGAACAAAATGTAACATGGGATATTCAGGATATGGATGCTTATCTGGAAGAAATGAAAAATGTATTAAAAGATTATATAACTTATAAAGAATAAAGAAATGGACACACAAGAATTTAGTTTTTGGGATTTGATATGCAAATATCAAATAGAAATACCTGCCATACAAAGAGATTATGCACAAGGTAGAATAGAAGAGGTGAAAATCGCAAAACTTTTTATTGATGATTTACATGAATCCTTGATTGAAAACAAGAAAATTGATATGCATTTTGTTTACGGTAAAATTAATGGAAATCGGTTAATACCTTTGGATGGTCAACAAAGATTGACTACCTTATTTTTGTTACACTGGTTTTTGTCTTTGGGACACTCTGATGAAAACATTAAGGGTATTTTATCTAAGTTAAAATATGAAACGAGACCAAGTTCCGAAGATTTTTGCAGAAAACTGGTGAAAGAAGGGATTGTATATGACAAGGACACAGATATTATAGCGCAAATAAAAGACGCCAAATGGTTTTTTATTTCATGGAAAAACGACCCTACCGTATCCGCCATGTTAAATATGTTGAAAATTATTAAAGACAAGTTTAAAACTCCAGATAAGGATTTATTTAATCTGTTGATTGGCGCAGACTGTCCCATAAAATTTCATTTTCTTCCTTTAGAAAAATATAAAATGGAAGATGAAATATATGTAAAAATGAATGCCCGCGGCAAACCCTTAACTGAGTTTGAAAATATCAAAGCTAATTTTTCAGTTCTTTTTGACATTGAAAGTAAACCAAAATTAGACAATGAATGGCTGGATATCTTTTGGAAATTGGAATTAAAAGAAGCTACGTCTTCAATTAATATTGAAAAAGTGGACAAGAAGTATTTTAATTTTCTAAAAAACATTACTCTGAATTTTTATGTAGAAACGAAAGATATAGAGAAAAATTTGATAGAGGAATTTGATATATATGACTACTATAAAGAAGTCTATTCTCCGGATACGGCATATTTATGCAAACTGTCAAAAGTGCTGGATGCTTTACAATCGTATGATGATAAAGAAAAATATTTTATAAACTTTTTGGTAGATGCTCCTACTTATGAGGAAAGACTTCAATTTTACGCTCTGAGTCTGTTTTTCATCGCACAGGGGAATTTGAATGATACAAACAGAGAAATATACAATAAATGGATGCGGGTTTGTAGAAATCTGATAAATAATTATCCTATAAACAATCCGGAAATTTTTTATAAAGCAATCAGGTCTATCAAAAAATTAAGCGCCAACATTTGTGATTTGTATGAGTTTATCATTAATCCGGAAAGTGAAATTCAGGTATTTTTGCGGGCGCAATGGAAAGAAGAAAAAATAAAAGCCAATTTGATATTAAATCACAATGGGAAAAATTGGAACGAAAAAATATGCGAAATAGAAAATCATCCTTATTTTGATGGTCAAATAGGCTTCATTTTAAACTTTTCAAAAGATGGAGAAGATTATGATATTGACCGTTTTTCGGATTATTCTTGCAAATTGGGCGAGCTTTTTGGAGAAAAACATCAAGAGAAAAACGACTATCAATTTCAGAGAGCGTTGTTAGCTTGTGGAAATTATCTGCCCAATATATCTTCCGGTCAAACGTTTTGTACTTTTAATCCAAGCCTAAGAGAAAAAAATGATAATTGGAGAAAGGTATTTAATGACAGTGCAAAAAGCGCTTATTTGAAAGAATTATTAGATACTATTGATGTCAATAATATTGAAGATAGTTTGGGAAAGATAATAAACGCTTATCCCGACGATAATAATGATTGGAGGAGCTTGTTTATCAAAAATGCGGGAATAATAGAATATTGTAATAATTATCGTATTGCAAAATGGGACAATGGCTATAAAATCGTTTTATCAAGAAGTAACGCCAATTACTGGAGAAGACATGCAGAACTGTATTCTTATACTTTGTTTAAAAAAGAATTAGAAAATAAGCAATTCGCGCCATTTACAAAAACATGGTATTGGGATGCAGCAGACTACGAGCCTTGTGCAGTTCTTGACAAGTGGTATTATAAAAACCACCATTTTGCAATTAATATTCTGCGTGATTATAATGATACTAATGATAGTGCCCCTGATAATAAATGTTATTCATTTCTTTTTTTCGATAGAAACGGAAATATGATACCATCTGAAATACAGAGAATAATTGAATCCTTAGATTTTCGTAAAAATGAGAATGATGATAGATGGAAACATCAAATTTATGGAAAAACTTTTGAAGAAGTTACAAAAGAAATAATTAATTTGACGAGTAAATTATCAGAGATAAGTAATGATGTATTTCCGGTTTCTGATAAAGAAAAATAAAACAGCAAAACGGTTATTAGTCAATAAAAGAAAAATATTCAAAAACAAAACCTTCCTTATCCATTTCCTTGCAGGCGTAAGCCGGTCGGGTGCAGTGGGGCTGTTTTTTGTATGATTACTATCCTTGGGTTGACAGGGAATGGTTTGAGGTGAACGTAAAATCGAGAATACAGCCCAACCAAAAGGTATTCAATGAGCTTAAAAAGAAAATAATCGCGTATGAAAAATCAGCCAAAGTATGACGAAGCGGGCGATTTTTCCGGCAACCGCTTTTGTTTAGACGGCAAAGCGCCTGCAAGAATACAGCATTTCCTGCCCGCAAATATGTATTATCTCTGCGAATCGGGCATGGAGATTGAAGGCATTTATTTTGGGGTATCCCGTATATGATGTCATACGAATTGCAGTTGGAGGCTGTTCGTCGGATTTGTCCGCACTATCATCTCTTTGGGCATATTCATAGTGCTTATGGAGTGAAAAAAATGGGAGATACTACTTTTGTCAATGGAGCATTGGTAGATGAAGCGTATCGGTTAGCAAACAATCTTTTTGTATTTGATATTTTGATCTAATGCTGTGATTTGGCACAAACCATCTATATTTTTGCAGAAATATTATAAACCC
>JAIRKW010000172.1 GCA_031259875.1 Campylobacteraceae bacterium | reverse complement strand
ACAAACAATATATCAGGTCCTGGAGCCAATGCCAACACTATAGAAGTTAGCAAAAACAGCCAAAATGTATCAAAATCTATCATTTATTTTTCCGTTATTTCCGTCGTAAATCGCTTTTTGTGCCGTTTATGTACAAAGCAGATATGAAGATATGCTTTCGCTTCATTTTATCAAACAGCCACATTTTTCTCCAAAGCCTTAAAATCTGTCATTATTTTCCATATTCTTTTGCAAAAAAACTACTCTTTGCAATGAGATTTTGGCTGTAACTGTTCTCATGCATAGCTTTCCATTGCTTCAACTATTTTTTTCGCGCCCTCTGGCTCTATCACGCCATCAAGCGCACTGTTTAAAGCAGCAATATCTACATTGCATAAAATAGATATGAGGATTTTTGCACTCACATCGTTTTGCTCTACCAAAACAGCAGCATTTTTATTTTCCAAGACTTTGGCATTGAAGTATTGATGATTTTTAGCAGCATACGGATACGGCACAAAAAGAGCGGGTATTTTAGCTGCGGCAAGCTCCCACATACTGCCAGCCCCAGAGCGTGCAACGGCAAAATCAACATTTTTAAGCTTATCGCAAAGAGGTGAATGAAACGCAAAAACATCAGCTTTAATACCCTCTTTTTCATAATACTCTTTTATCTTTTCATACTCATTTCTGCCCGTTTGGTGCACAATTTTTATGCCGTTTTCATGAAGCCACAAAGCTGTCTCAAGCGCCAAATAATTTATAAATTTCGCGCCTTGAGAGCCGCCCAAAAAAGCTACGGTTTTTAGCTTACTGCGCTTTTTTTGAAGAGTAAACCACTCGCCGCTTACGGGATAATCTTTGACTTTTGAATTTTTATCGTAAGAGCTGAAAATCTCTTTGGCAAAAAATGAGATTGTCTTGTTTAATCTCCCCATACAAGCATTTTGCTCATGTATAAAAAGCGGCACATTGCCCAAAATCGCTGCAAATGACGCGGCAGCCGATGAGTAACCACCGACAGAAAAGACTTTGGTAATACCTTCTTGTTTTAGTATCCTTTTCACTTTAAAAGAGAGTTTCAGGATATTTAAAACAGATTTTATTTTGCCCAAAAATCCTTGATTTACAACGCCGTATGAAGGCAGAAAAATAGTTTTGCAAAAAAGCGGACTATTTTCAAACCAACTCCTGTCCTGTCCATTTGTAGAACCTATATAAAGCGGCTTTACGCCGATTTTGTTATACTCTTTGGCTATCGCTTCAGCTATGCTAAGATGCCCTCCAGTGCCGCCGCCTGTTATTGCTGTCATTTTAAATCCACCTTTTTACTAATCATTAAAACCATTCCTATTCCAATACACACAGCAAGCAATGAACTCCCGCCATAACTTAAAAACGGCACCGCAATACCCTTAATAGGCGTAATAGAAGTAACGCCATAAGCATTCATCAGGAAAGAAAAGATAATAAGCATGGCAATCCCTAGCGTAAAGAGTTGATAGACGCGGTTTTGCGACCTGCTTGAGATTTTAAATATACGATATACAATGATATAAATAACCAAAGTAATACCAATAACGCCAAGAGCTCCTATCTCTTCAGCAATACCGCTTAACACAAAATCAGTATGAACGTCTCCCAGATACCCAAGTTTCACAAGTCCGCTTCCGATACCCTCTCCAAGTAATCCGCCGTGTTTTATCGCGTTTAATGAGTGCGAAAGCTGATATGGGTCAGGAACATTCTCTACTCTTAAAACATTTGCGATACTATCTGGAAGAAACGATAGGACAAAATTTTGCACAGAAGACCACCATATCTTTATGCGCATTATCCTGCGCTCCGAACTTACTACAACGAGCACAAAGATTATCGCAGAAAAAAATATAGCCAGCGAAAAAAATCTAAAACTCGTTCCTGCAAAATACGCCATCACAGCGAGCGTAAGAGCAAGCACAATAACTTGCCCAACATCATTTTGCATAACAGCTATTAGATATATGACAATTAAAAAAACGCCTATATAAGGCAATAGTACAGAAATTTCTTCTTTGAATGATTTTTGTCCCGGATTTATCTTCCTTGCAAAACTCCATGCCAAAAAAAAGACAAAGCCTATTTTGAAAAACTCGACAGGCGCAAATGAAAAAAGTGGAAATCTTATCCAGCGTTTTGCTCCACCCACAGACGTTACCAGTTGTTCGGGCAGATAGTGCATAAAACCCATAGTCAAAAGACATGAAAAAAATATCCCAAAACCGATAATTGTTATGTATCTGTCCGGATTTAAACGTGAAAGAGCCCACATAGCGCCTATACCAACTACACCAACGCAAAACTGCCTGATAAAAAAATGGTATGAGTCTGCGTAACGCACCGCAATGTAAGCTGAAAGCGAATATGAAGCCACAATACCGACAAATACGCAAAAAACGCATAATATAAAAAGCGTTTTGTCCACCGACATATATTCCTCTTTCACTATTTTTCAGTGCGAAATTTTACTAAAAAATGGTTTAAAAACTGATTTTTATGAAAAATTATATATAATCCCAATTTAATTCATTGGACAGCTATCTATGAAAGACGAAGTCAAATCAAAATTTCTCACTTTTTTTATATTTATTACAATGGGCTTTATTGTCTTTATATCCACTCTTTTATATTGGTCAAGTATAGATTTGCACTCGCCAAACCTCCAGACAAGTGAAGCCAAAATGTCACTAAGAGGCTCTGTTTTAAGTGCGGACAATTATATGCTTGCAAACAGCCAAAGACTCTACAAAGTTGTCGTAGATACAAGAAATATTGATACGGAAAAAAAAGAGCTTTTCATTAAACTATACTGTCTGTACACAAATGACAATGAGGGCAGAGTTAGAAAAATCATAAATTCCGATAACGGCAGCGTTACTCTCTCGTACGGCATAGACTCCAAAAGTGCAGAACATTTACAGTCACTTGCGGGCAAACTTTTGAAGCTTGGTGTATTTAAAAGTTACACTAAACCAAACGGTATTGTTTTTTTACGCGGTATGGACATTGTCCAAAGCGGTGAGCTTAGAGTTTACCCTTACAAAGATACTCTTGCTCCCATAGTAGGATATGTACGCAAAGTTGAACAAGACGCCATTACAAGAAGAGAGGGCGTTAAGGGCATAGAGCGTTTTTACGAAGATAGGTTGAGCTTTGCGCAGGACTCTTACATAGTGGGCTATAGAGATGCAATAAATTCTATCATATTAAACAAAAAAGTCAAAGTCAAAGAGCCTATCAACGGGCAGAATATCCAGCTTTCCATACCTTTAAAACTCCAAAAAATGCTTGAGTATCAGCTAGATTTACATAAAAAACGTCTCGAAGCCAAAGAGATTATCGCAGTTGTTATGGATAGCCGTACAGGTCAAATCATATCACTTGCAAGCTCCAATAGATACAACATCAACTCTTTCAGAAAAGAGGATTATCCGTATCTAAATATTCAAGCCGCCGAATATACTTACGAGCCGGGCTCTGTTATGAAACCAATAGTCTACGCACTGCTTTTAAAAAGCGGTAAAGTGTCTCCCAACGATATAGTGCGCACTTACAGCGGCAAATACTCTATGGGTAGATATACCATCACCGACGAACACCGCTTTGAGTCTGAATGGATAAGCGCAAAAGACGTCATAGTCTATTCATCAAATATCGGTATGGTACAGCTTGCCCAAAAAATGGATGCCGAGCCATACTACAGCGGCTTAAAAGCATTTGGACTTGGCAGTAAAACAGGTATAGATTTAGCGCATGAAAACACAGGCGAAATGCCTTCTGTTAATGATTTCGCCAAAGAAACCATCCGTAGCAGCGTCGGATACGGTTATTCGCTCAACGTTAATTTTTTGCAGCTTATAAAAGCTTTTAACGTCTTCAATAACGATGGCTTAATGATTAATCCCAAAATCGCGAACTACATTATAGACAAGCAAAACATCAGACACGATATAAGAAGTGATGAACCAACAAGAGTTATCAGCGAAAGTATAGCCTCCATTATACAAAAAACACTCATAGAAACCGTCGCAAAAGGTACCGGCACAAAAGCTTTTGTGGATGGCATAATTGTCGGCGGCAAAACAGGTACTGCACAAATAGCGCAGGGCGGCATTTATCATAAGCGCTACAACAGTTCGTTTATAGGTTTTGCAAACGACAACGACGGAGCGAAATTTACTATCGGCGTATTGGTCATAGAGCCAAGCCGCAGTTATTTTGGCTCTCAATCCGCCGCACCGATTTTTAAAGACATAGTAACAACCATGATTGAAGACGGCAAGCTTCATCGCATCGGCTCAGAATAGAATTATAAAAGTAACATCGCAGAAATTAGCCCCCTCCTCCTACCCAAATCCCACCTTAAATAAAAAATAAAATTAAATGCTATAAACAATAAATTCTTATAGTATAATTGTGAAATTTTTTGATTTAAAAGATAAAACTATCAGGAGTATA
>JAIRKW010000145.1 GCA_031259875.1 Campylobacteraceae bacterium | reverse complement strand
CATCAAAATATGGAGCATTTTGCAAAATAGATCTTAATATCTCAAACTCTTTCTCAAATCCTTCCGGCGCTTTTTTGGGCGCAAAAATAGCTTTGATTTTTGGCTCTATCTCTTTTATTATACTGCCCTCTTCGGTGTAGATTTTGCCGATTTTGCCGATATTTTCGTTTTCAAAACCCATAAAGTTTGCAAATTCTTTATTGCTCAAAGCTCTTAGGTGTTCGCGATTTATCTGTCTTAGTTTGTCTATATCAAATTTTGCAGGAGATCTGGATATGTTTTTTATGTCAAACCATTCTATGGCTTCTTGGAGCGTAAATATCTCTTTTGGCGTTTTATTTCCCAAAAGTATAAGATAATTTGCTATCGCGCTTGGTAAAAATCCCTGCTCTAAAAGCCATTTTACACTTGAAGCATCATCTCGCTTGCTCATTTTTTTACCCTCATTGTTTAAAATGATAGGAAGATGGGCATAATTTATATTTTGCGTATATCCCAAAGATGCTCTTATATGTTCTTGTTTTGGAGTATTTGAAACGTGATCTTCACCTCTTATTATATCTGTGGTATTTTCCAGCATATCATCTATAGCACAGGCGAAATTATACATCGGCGTTTTATTATGGCGCAAAATTACAAAACTATCAATATCTTTTGGCTCAAATGACAATTTGCCCTTGATGGCATCTGTAAAAGTTATCTTGTTTTCAGGCTGTTTGAGGCGTATCACGAAAGGCTTTTCATTTGCCAAAACCTCTTCATTACTTAAACTTAGACATTTATTGTCATACCTATAAGCAACTCCGTTTCTTTTTGCCTCTTCTCTTTTTGTATCCAATTCCTCTTCGGTGCAAAAACAGGCAAATGCCTTTTTTTCACTCACAAGCTGCATTGCAAACTTCTGATGAAATCTTAAATTTTTACTCTGATAGTAGACGGCATTGTAAGTAATATTAAAAGTTTTTAATATTACTAAAATTTCTTTATCTTTTCCGTCAATATTGCGTGCAGTATCAGTATCTTCTATGCGCAGATAAAAACCTTTATTGTTTTGGCGTGCACAAATAAAATTAAAAATAGCTGCTCTTAAATTGCCTATATGCATATCACCTGTTGGAGACGGTGCAAAACGATACATACAAATCCTATTATTGAGTTTTTAAGGGAGTGCAATTATATCATGATAATCTTACAAAAAAGGTTCAAAAAATTAAAGAGGTGTGCAAATTGTCTGCACACCTGAATTGATTATTCAAAAATAATCTCAGCTCTTCTGTTAGCTGCTCTTCCTTCTTTAGTGGAATTTGGTTCAATCGGTTCTAATTCGCCATAGCCTTTTGCTGTGACTCTATCTTTGGCAACACCATTGTCTGCTAATTCTTTTTTAACTGCATTAGCTCTTATTTGAGATAATTTTAAATTGTAAAATTTGCCTCCAGTTGCATCTGTATGCCCTTTAACTAAGACTTTAACATTTAGATACCCTTCTGATTGCAAATTATTTGCTATACTTTGAAGAGTAATTTTAGTGTTGTCTTTAATTTGTGCGCTGTCGAAATCAAAATTTATATTTTGTTGAATTAAAGGTGTAACTTCTGCGTTGACATTTTCAGTAGTATCTTCTTTAATATCTTCAACAATAACAATATTTCCTTGGGCATCCTCTGCAACTATTGCCGCAAGTGTTGGCTGTTCAACTTCATCCGATACAATAGATTGTTCCTGTGGCGGAATTTCTTCCTGAACTTCGGCGGTTGGCACAGGATCTTGTACAGCAATCGGCGTTGTTTCTTGTCGTTTGCTGCCAAATGAATAAACAAAACCAAGAGAGTAGAATACATTATCCCTATTTGGAGAACTGAATTCGATACCTTGTCTTACCTCGCCTCTTATAGCTATATTATCAGTGAAATAGAACTTTAAGCCCACGCCATATTGTCCGAATCCACGTGATCTTTGCGGCAAATCTTTCTGAAGCATTTCATATCCTATGCCGCCAAGTGCATAAAGTTTCAAAGATTTTACCACTTCAAGCTCTTTAATAATGTTTAAATATGCGCGATGCAATGCGCTTTCATCTTTTAAAGATGAATCTTTAGGTCTATATTCAACACCTGAAGAGTAATCATAACCTAACTCTATCTGATCAATAAGGGCAGTTTCTAAACCTAAACCAGCTCTTATACCGTAAGTTGTATGACCATTGTATCTATAAGAATGGATTGGTTCAACACCACCAACTACAACTGATATCTCACTGCTACCGGCATAAGCTAATACCATACTTGCCGCTACCCCCAAAACGACTTTTTTCATAACCTATCTCCTTTACAAAAAAATAATCAAAACCGCAAAATTTGATTAACTATGAGAACTATACTGAATTTGCTATTAATACTTGCTGAATAAAAAAGGAAAGTAGAAGTGTACAAAGTTGATTTGTACACTTCTATTGTTTTATTGAACAAAGATAACTTCTACTCTTCTATTTGCAGCTCTTCCCTCTGCTGTTTTGTTTGGTTGAAGAGGTTTTGCTTCACCGTATCCTTTTGAGATAATTCTATCCGTTGCTACGCCGTTGTTAACTAAACTGTCTTTAATAGCATCAGCTCTTTTTTGTGATAGTTTTAGATTATAGCTGTCACTTCCCGTTGAATCTGTATGTCCTTCTATTAATACTTTGACATTTTCATTTTCCTCTGTTGTTAAATAGCCGGCTATATCTTTAAGAACATTTAAACCGGTAAGCGGAATAACTGCACTGTTTGTAGCAAAAGTAAAATCTTTTTGAGTTAAAGATATGGTTTTTACAATTGTACCTTTAATTTCACCCTGTTCTGTTATTACAGGCTCATCAACAACAACTGATTCTTCTATTACAGGTACTACAGGCGGTTGTTGCACTGCAGTTGCTATTGTAGGTGCTGCTTCTTGTTTCTTTTCACCAAACGCATATGATAAACCAAGAGAATAGAACAAGTTGTGCTTGTGAGGAGTATCAATTTTTATAGCGTGTCTTACTTCAGCTCTTAATGCTGTGTTATCATTGAAATAGTATTTCAAGCCCGCACCGTATTGTCCAAATGCGCCATTATCTTCAGTAGGCAATTCTATCGAATACTTCGCATATCCAACACCAACAAGAGCGTAAAGTTTTGTTGATTTTGCAATATCAAACTCTTTTATGGCATTTAAGTAAATACGATGTATATTACTCTTTTTTAGTTTTTCCGGATCTTCTCGTTTATATTGAGCTTTATATGAGTAGTCATATCCCAGCTCCAACTGATTAATCAAGGCGTCTTCTATCCCTGCTCCAATTCTGACACCGTAAGTTACATGGTTGTCATATTTGCTTGAACTTGATGGGGTTACTCCGCCAACTGCAGCCGTTATTTCGCTATTGCCTGCATACACTAAAACCGCGCTTGCCGCAAATGCTAATGCAATCTTTTTCATTTTCTCTCCCTTAATAAAAAGTGAAGAAATTATATCAAAAGAAACTTTACCTAATCCTTTAACGGTATCTAAATATAAATTATCATTAAACCGTATTTAGATTATTCGAGATGTAAAATACTTTTTATCAATCTGCCTTTTGTGTCTTTTTCTATTTTATGCCAGCTTGAATTATCGTTTAGGGTTATCCAACGTCTCTCTTCGGCTCTGTAAAACCAATCTTTGTCATTTTGATAGAATATCTGTTTGCCTTCACTTTCGTGGATATTTAAAATTTCATTTGAGTGTGAATTTTTCTCATCATAGTCTACAGTCGCTCTTTGTCCCATTTCCGAATAGGTTCTATGCAAATCCAAAAGCAGTGTATTTACATCTTTTGTCATCCTTGTTGCGTTTAGACCTATCTTTTTTGCCTCATCATACATAATAGGGTATGCGTGAGAGGGGTATTTGGAGTTTAGTGTATTAGCTATTTTCTGGATTTTCTCTTTATTGGTCATATGCGTTGTCAAAATCTCTTCGCAAAGCATTATAGAAAGACTCTCTGCTCTATCGACCGCACCTATAACAAGCGGATGTATATGTTCAAAAAGGTGCTGGTATGGGTTAGCGTCGACATCATTTTTTGTTGCATGTTCTTCCCATAATTTTACTATTCTGTTTAATTCGTCCAAACTTACGCTGACACGGTTGTTGTCTCTGTCCAAAGGTGAAAGGTCGTGTGTCAACGAAGTATCTACGGCTGTTAAAAATGCCAAAGGACCCATTTGTATCTCATCTGCCCCAATAGCAAGCATGGTTGCGGCAGAAGCGCACTCTAAAGGAACGAGAGCTGTGATATTTTTAGCATATTGTCTTAAAAGGTTTACCATTCTGGAACTTGAACTGCCGTTTCCGCCACCGCTGTTGATAAAGAGATAAATATTTTCTTGTTTTCCGATTTTTTCCAATATATCGTAAAGCACAATAACATCATTATGGCAGACGCCGCCTCTGTAACTATTCCAATATGTGATAATAGGAGCGTTAAAGATAGTTGATAACTCTTGTATAATAGCTTGCGTTTTATCAAAAAGAACCGGTGGTTCTTTGATTTTTACTTCGCTCATAATGTATCCTTTAAAATTTTATGCAGTCTTTATATGTAAGATATTTGAGTGCGCAAAGCGCACTCAAATATAGAATTTATCTATTGGGGTTGATAAAAAGTACATCCACTCTTCTATTTGCAGCTTTTCCCTCTTCGGTAATATTTGTCTTAAGAGGTTTATCATCGCTGAAGCCTTTGGTTTCAACTCTGTCGGCATCTATACCGTACTCAACAAGTTTGTTTTTGACGGCGATAGCTCTGTTTTGAGAAAGTTTAAGGTTGTACCATTTACTTCCTGTAGAGTCGGCGTGTCCTTCCGCTCTTATTTTAACAGTATCAAAACTTTCAAGCTTATCGGCTATAAGTTTAACGGCTTTATCTCCTTCTTCGGGCAGTACAGCACTATTGGAATCAAAGTATGCTACAGTTGTTGTAAATAGGACATTAACTCTTCTGTTAGCTGCTCTTCCTTCTTTTGTAGTATTAGGCGCAATAGGATAATCAAATCCATAACCTTCGGTTTCGATTTGCTTTGGAGCAATACCGCTTTTAATCAACTCATTTTTTACAACATTTGCTCTTTTTTGTGAAAGTTTGAGGTTGTACCATTTGCTGCCGATATTGTCAGTATGTCCTTCAGCTCTCAATCTTATGTTTTTAAATTGTCTTAAATCTTTAGCTATTGCGTCAGCAACATCTCTATCTTTTTCCAAAACATTTGCATTATCAAAATTAAAGTTATAATATCCGTGTATGCCGGATAAGTTTGAGTCAAAACCTGGAATACTAAGCGCCATAGTTTTTAAAACAGTTTCTTCTATTTCGCTTCGCTTCTCTTCGGTTATGACTGGCTGTGGCTCTGCGGCAGGCTCTATAGTTGCTTCTGCAACTTCTTCTATGACAATCTCGTCGGACTCTTTATCTTCTATATATATATCTATCAAAGCCGGTGGTCTTTGCTCAGCCACAACGGGAGCAGGAACAGACTCTTGTTTTTTGCCGAATGAAACAGTAACTCCCAATGTGTAAAATAGATTATTTATGCCCTCATTTTTGAATTTCAGCGCATGTCTGACTTCAGTTCTTAAGGCTATATTTTCATTAAAATAGTATTTTAAGCCGGCACCGTATTGTCCGAAAATTCCACCATTATCGTCAAACTCTTTATTTGCGATATCCTCATATCCTATGCCTGCAATTCCATATAGAACAAAATTATTTGTAAGCTTAAAGTCTTTAATGGCATTTAAGTAGAGCCTGCTTATATGCATACTCTCATTTGTGTTTCCATATTCTACATCAGGCGAATAGTCATAGCCAAACTCTACTTGGTCTATGATTTTATCCAATCCAAGACCAATTCTTATACCATAAGTAGGATGTTTATCAAACTTATTCGATTCCAGCGGATATACACCGCCAACAACAGGTGTTATCTCATTCACCCCGGCAGCAGCAACTGCAATGCATGCTGCAAGCGATAACAGAACTTTTTTCATTGGACTTGGCTCCTAAAGACAATTTAAATATGCCATTATATAAAAATTTTTTTTAAAAAGAGTTTTCTAAATTTGTAAAACAATATTTTTTCATATTTCATTGTTATTTTGCCAATTTTAGTATTTTTTTAATACTCTTATATATATATTTTTGTTTTAGCCCCCATCTGTGAGAAACAAAATCCACATTTTCAGCTATTTTTTCGATATCCTCATTCACTATATCAAGCTCTTTCAATGTTACCGGTGCACCTATTTTTTGCAGCCACTTTTTAAAAGCATTTATACCTTCTTCGGCGCTGTTTTCTGAAAATATTTTTTTAGCAAAACGCTCAACTTGAGGATTTTTGGTATTTTTA
>JAIRKW010000140.1 GCA_031259875.1 Campylobacteraceae bacterium | reverse complement strand
TATTGATGTGAAATATGGATAATATGGTGAAAAAAATGCCGCTTAGCACATGCACTGCGGTTACAAAACTCATGATAAACAAAAACAGGGGCGGAATTTTAGTCTCATCTTCATATACTACCCCCAAAATCTCCTCGCCGACTTCTATAACAAGTCCGCTTAGAAAAAGAATGACTATAAAAACAAACATGCCAACAGATATAAACGCTCTCATACTACTTCTCTTTTATCAGTATCTGAAAAACTAACGCCTAAAATACTCTTTAGTAAATTCGAAATCGTTTTACTGAATACGCCGTGGCATTTTCCATATCCGATATAGTCATCGGCATTTTTGATATGGATATGACTGTGCCGCAAAAATGCCTTATTGCGTTTTTTGGACAGGCTTTGACAGGTGTACAGTTTTTAGGATTTGTCCATGTATAAGATGTGTGTATTTTTTGCAATTTTCGTGCGATTTTATCCAAAGCAACTCCTTTTGAGATAGTAATTACGCTAAATATGGGTCAAATTATAACTTTACAACATTAACTGAACATAACGCAATCTTTTGAATATACGCCGCACGGCAGTTGTGGATTAGTATGTAATTCATATTCATAATAATTGAAAAATAGAGCATTAATACGCACTAATTTTACTACTTAATAATATTAAAATCAAATGTGTAATATCATTGCACACTTTATTTTAATCTTTCATACTAGGAGAAGACATGAAAAAAATAGTTTTAGTCTTGATAGCTTTCGCTATGTTTGGTTCTATGACGCTTTTTGCGCATGAATTTTTTGTTGCGCCGCGCGAAGTTAAAGATTATAAAGCAGGCGATGAAGTGAAACTTGACGCACTCTCTACGCACTACTTTATAAAAGGCGAAGAGATAGAAGAGCCCTCAACCGTAAACTCTGTTCGTGTTTTGCAAGACGGCAAAATAACACCTTTAACGCTCAAAGCAAATCAAGAGAGAGTTTTATATGAGACTTCGTATAAATTGCAAAATGATTCGCCTGCTGTGGTTTTGGGTGAGCGTGTCGGCGGTTTTTACTGCTTAACTACCGACGGCTATTTTGACGGCACGAAAAAAGAGGCCGCAGCTGCTGGGGTTACGATTGTCAAATCGATATATTTTAGCAAACTTTCAAAAACTTACCTCAATCCAAATCCAAAAGACAAAAGCTTCAAAGAGCCTTTGAAACAGATTTTTGAGATAGTACCTCTTACAAATCCTGCCGATATCACTGTTGGTAAGAGCGGTAAATTCCAAGTTTTATACGATGGAAAACCTTTTGCAAATGCTGAAATTTTCGCTACTTATGACACATTTGACCCAGACAAAGAGAATGCTTATGCCAAAAAAGGTAAAACAGATAAGGATGGTGTTGTCAGTTTCAAATTTGACAATAAGGGGCTTTGGCTTGTGAGGGTTAACTATCACAAACCATCCACCAAACCCGATGTTGACGAAGACGACATAAACGCTATAGTTGTGTTTAATGTCAAATAAAAGACTTTTTTTCGCGGCAGCTCTTTTGCTGCCCGCGTTTTTGTTTTCGCACGGGGTTGAGGTGTATGAAGTCAAAAGCAGCGCGAAAGTCATCCGTTTTTCATATACTGACGGCGAACCTATGATGTATGCCAAAGTCAAACTCTATTCGCCATCATCGCCAAAAATAGAGACTCTCAAAAGCCTGACGGATAAAAATGGCTTTTTTGCATTTGTCCCAGATGAAGATGGAGAGTGGAGAGTAGAAGCGCAGGATGGCATGGGGCATAGAGGTGAAATTGTACTTGATGCGTTTAAAACATCTTTGGATACAAAGAATACGCAAGGCACATCGTCGGCATCTGCGGCTTTTCGCATTGTTTTGGGGCTTAGTCTTTTACTGAATATCTTTGCTCTTTATGGTTTTGTGCTAAGAAAAAGATTGCAACGGCAGTAAGTTCTCTAAGAATTTCTTTGAAGCAAATCTTTGTGTCTACTCAATGTTATTTTGTTACTTCTGTAAAATATGCCATCAATAGTAAATTTTCCCTTTCGTCATTCCTGCGCAGCACCAGTTTGTGTAGTAAGTGTGGAGAAAATACAGAAATCCATTTTTATTTTTAAGAGTTTAGCAGAAGTTTGCAGTAAGTATCATTGCGAAACACAAAACGGCACGGCAATCCGTACTCTTTACATCATACGCGATATACTGATTATACTAATTTGGATTACCGCGCCGTTTTCAAAAACCCGCAATAACAAATGCGAATATGAGATTGATAGTTTTATGCAGAATTAGGCCGTGATTTAAGCAGATAGATGGTTAATGATTTTGGAAAGTTGATTTTGCGGTCTTTGATGTCATTGTAAGCATATCCTAAACATATACCCTTCCGTCATCCATATATTAAGAAAGAGAATAATAATCAAAGAGATGGATTCCAGTTTGCGCGGGAATTCAAAAAGGATTATTTTGAAAAAAATATTTCAAAGTATTAACGCTCCGTGTTTTTGGCATGTTTCACATTTTTTGCAAACTTTTCTGTAAAAACTTTTTACTCATTGCATGCAGGACAAAAATGGTTGTCTACTGCTTGAAGATTAAAACTTTTACCGTTTTTGTTGATATATAAACCTGATTTTATCGCGTTGCTCTCTGCTATAAATGTATATTTGCCATTCTTTTTACCTTTATGTATTTCGTCGTATGTAAAGCTATGGCCAATATTATTGCTTAAAGTGTGATACTCCAAACTTATAAAATGAGTTTTAGCGTAAAATGAGTATAATTAACCATTTCAAATCGGACTTTATCATGCAAAAGATTTTTCATAAAACTGGTGTTTTAGATGCTCGTGCACAAAAAAAATTTTTTCTAAGCGAAGAGATATTGATGGAAAATGCAGCACGCAGCATGGCAGAGTTTATCAAAACAAAAGTTAAAAAAGGTGCTGATATCCTTTTTATCTGCGGCAGCGGCAATAACGGTGCTGATGGATTTGCTGCAGCAAGAATGCTTGCAGGAAGCTTTAATGT
>JAIRKW010000098.1 GCA_031259875.1 Campylobacteraceae bacterium | reverse complement strand
TTAAGGGGAAAAATGAAAAAAAGAGTTGATTTTATCACAAAAATACTTGAAGAGAAAAAAGCCGATAATGTTCAAGTATTTGATATGAGCGGCAGAGACTATTTTGTCGAGCAAGTCGTTGTAGCTACAACGATGGGCGAGAGACACGGACTTTCACTGTTGGACACTTTAAAGACAGAATTGAAAAAACAGGGTGAAACTTTTTTGAACATAGAAGCAAGCAATGAGTGGATTGTAGTTGATTTGGGCGATATTTTGATACATCTTTTAACACCGCAGTTTAGAATTAAATATAACTTAGAAGAGTTTTTAAGCAAACGCAGCGAAATCATAAATAGTAATGAAACAGCGGAAAAACGTAATGGACGATAAAGAACTTTTTTTCGCACTCTTAAATACCCCCTCAATTACCCCCAATGACGGAGGACTGCTGGCATTTATTGAAGATTATCTGTCTGGTTTTACGGCAAAAAGAGTTGATGTAGATGGTGTAAAAAATCTCTTTTTGTATAAAAAGTTTAGTGAAGGAATTCATCTATGCTTCGCCGGACACGTAGACGTGGTGCCTGCCGGAGAAGGCTGGAAAAGCGACCCATTTGAACCTGTAGAAAAAGATGGTTTTGTTTACGCAAGAGGCGCTCAAGATATGAAGAGCGGCATTTGTGCTATTTTGCAGGCGTGCAGAAATGTTACGCATTTTAACGGTACTTTATCTGTTTTGCTTACAAGCGATGAGGAAGGGGAAGCAAAAAACGGAACACTGAAAGTTTTGGAACTTTTAAAAAGTGAAAATTTTCTGCCCGACTTTGCGGTTGTAGCAGAACCCACTTGTGAAAGAAATTTTGGAGATACGATAAAAATAGGAAGACGAGGCTCTATAAACGGTACTGTTGAATTGATAGGCGAACAAGGACATGTGGCTTATCCGCAAAACGCCAAAAATCCTATACATCAGATAGCCGCTATTTTGCCAAAATTTGCCGAGCACGCTTTTGATGGAGGAGACAGCGTATTTGAGCCGAGCCGTCTTATTGTAACAAGCATAAGAGCCGGCAATGACGTAACAAATGTAACTCCAAAAACTCTTAAAATTATGTTCAATGTTAGAAATTCGCCTCTTACAAAGATAGAAAATGTAGAGCGTTATATCCGTTCGATTTTTGGTCTTTTATATCTTGTAAATAACCCTGGAAAAGAGCAGTTAAATTACAATTTGGAATTAAAAGAGTCAGCCAAACCATTTTTGACAGACAAAAGCTCTATCTTAATAGCACATCTTAGCAGAGCCGTAGAAGAGATAACAGGAGCAGTGCCTGAATTATCAGCCGCAGGCGGCACAAGTGATGCAAGATTTTTTGCCGAATTTGGCGTAAATGTAGCAGAATTTGGCGTATTGCATGACAGCGTGCATGCCGCAAATGAAAGATGTCACTTATCACACTTGTATGGTTTGATAAAAGTCTTTAAAACATTAATTGCGAAATTTTAAAGGTTGAAAGTATGAAAACAGTATCCACAAAAAGTGCGCCTGAAGCGATAGGTCCATACTCGCAGGCTATAATAGCAAATGGTTTTATATTTACATCCGGACAAATTGCCTTGACAAGCGACGGGAAGTTTTTGGACGAGGATATAAAAATCCAGACTGAGCAAGTGTTAAAAAATCTATCGGAAATTTTAAAAAGCAGTGGCAGTTCGCTTGAGAAAGTTGTCAAAACTACTATTTTTTTAGCAGATATTAACGATTTTGCGGTGGTAAATGAGATATATTCCAAAGCATTTGGTGAGCATAAGCCAGCACGCAGCACAGTCGGAGTAAAATCTCTGCCAAAAAATGCAAGAGTGGAGATAGAAGCTGTAGCTGTTCTCTAATCTGTTTATCACAAAGAACAAAGGAGTAAGGTATGAAAAAGATTGTATTTTCAATACTTGTTTTATTGTTTTTGGGCGGTTGCCATGATAAAAAGGATGTTATCGAAGCTGCCATAACGGGAGAAGACGGAAGTGTTATACATATTGTTTTTTATGATGACAATGCTAATATTACGCTTCCAGATAAAAAAAGCGTGCTGTTAAAAGGTGTACCCGCAGCCTCAGGAACACAATATGCAAACGATGAATATGAATACACCGAATGGCATGGAGAGATAGAACTTAAAAAGAATAATGAGACTGTCTTTAAAGCAAAGAATAACTCTTACAAACAGTAATACCGGGCTTTAAAAAGTATACTTACGGCTTAAGGAATAAAATATGTATATAACATTGAGAGATAACGCTGAAGCTATTGCTAAAAGTTAGAGGAAAAAAATGTTTATCATATTGAAAATGGGTGACACTATGCAAAAGTGTGCCAAAAAATATGGCGACTTTGAGGATTGGACACTAAAAGCTGCCGATATAAACAGCAAAAACGCTCAAATAATAGACCCAAGAAAAGAAAATTTTCCAGATTTTGAAGATATACAAGGCATAATCATAACAGGTTCTCACGATATGGTTACTGACAGGCTTGATTGGATTGAAAAATCTTCAGAATGGTTAAAAAAAGCGGCCAAAAACAGTGTGCCTATTTTTGGCATATGTTTTGGACATCAGCTTTTAGCTCAAACTTTTGACGGAGTTGTAGCAAATCACCCGGAAGGTCCTGAAATAGGCACTGTAAGTGTTAATTTGGCAGATGAAGCAGTTAATGACCCGATTTTTAAAGATTTGCCGCAGACATTTTTGGCGCATGCAACGCATACGCAGTCGGTTTTGAAATTACCAAAAAATGCTGTACTTTTAGCATCAAATTGCTATGAAGGATGTCACGCCTTTAGGATTGGGGGGAATATATGGGGAGTGCAATTTCATCCCGAACATGATACGAATATTATAAAAGAGTATATTATGGCGCAAACAGAAAACATCAAAAGTCTTTCGATAGTTTTAGGAAACATTTGCCAGACACCTTATGCAAAGAGTTTAATTGAAAAATTTATAAATTTTTGCAAAAATGAAGACTAAAATTCGATATCTTAATATTTTTTTATGAAATACATACATTAAAAAATTGCATTTTGTAGACAAATATATCTAAAATAGCGACAAAATAAGATTTACTTTCTAAATTTTTACTCCAATTTTTAAATTAATATATTTATAAAAAATTACAAAAAAAAATAAGCAAATATTTAATTAAAAAATGTTTAAATTACTTTCACAATCTTACAAAAAAATAGTCGGATTGCCATTAAAATAAAATTTTTGAGAGGAAGCAAACATGGCTGAAAAACACTATGATGTTGTTATTGTTGGGGGCGGGATTTCAGGTTCTGCGCTTTTTTATGCATTGGCGGTATATTCTGATATAAAATCGATCGCCTTGATTGAAAAATATGATGCCCTGGCCACGCTTAGCTCAAGCGGAAAAGGTAATTCGCAAACAATTCACACTGGTGATATAGAAACAAACTACACTCTTTCCAAGGCAAAGCAGGTAAAACGCACAGCAAACATGATAAGGCGCTACTGTCTTCAACACGGATATGAAAACAAGTTTATGTTTGCACACCAAAAAATGGCTGTGGGCATCGGTGACAAAGAAGTGGAGTATATGAAAAAAAGATATGAGGAATTCAAAGAGTTGTTCCCGTATCTCGAAGTTTATGACAAAGAGAGATTAAAAGAGATTGAACCTAATATCATATTTGATGAAAATGGTAACGAACGTCCTGAGGATATCGTAGGAGTTGGTGTTTTAGACCAATACTCTACTGTCGATTATGGGGCAATGACACAAAGTCTTGTAGAAAACGCTAAAAAAGTCCCAAAAAAGCAGTGTGACGTATTTTTCAACTCTCAAGTGAAAACTATAAAGCAACTTGGCAATCAGTATGTACTAAGAACTGTTAATGGAGATCTGTTTACGGCTGATTTTGTCGTAGTGGATGCAGGCGCGCACTCTTTGTATTTGGCACACTCTATGGGACATGGAAAAAATTTTGGCTGCCTTCCTGTAGCAGGAAGTTATTATGTAACAAAAGGGCATTTTCTAAAAGGCAAAGTATATATGGTGCAAAATCCAAAGCTTCCGTTTGCCGCTTTACATGGCGACCCTGATGTGCTTTTAGATATGGCTACAAGATTTGGGCCTACAGCTTTAGCGCTTCCTTCACTTGAAAGATTTCATGGACTCTCAACCGTACCCGACTTTTTCAAAACGCTAAATCTTGATAAAAAAATCATCAAAATCCTTTTTGATTTATTTAAAGACAAAGATATTAGAAATTATATTTTGCGAAATTTTGTTTATGAAATACCGTTTGTGAAAAAACGCGCATTCTTAAAGGATATAAAACGCCTTGTGCCCTCTTTAAAACTTGAAGACATTGAATATGCCAAAGGTTTTGGCGGTGTAAGGCCACAAGTTTTAAATAAAACAGAATTAAAATTAATGCTTGGAGAGGCAAGTATAAATCCTGGCAATGGAATAATATTTAACATGACGCCAAGCCCCGGAGCTACAAGTTGTCTTGGCAACGCCGAAAGGGATGCAAAAATAGTTTGTTCTTATATGAAAGCAGAATTCGATGAAAAAAAATTTATTGCAGAACTTGTAGATGAGTAAAGAAAAGGCACTAAACTTATATGCCAAAATAGAGCCCCTCATAGAATTTTATCAAGAATATGAGGAGCTTTATGATAAATACCTAAAAATCATAACTTCTATAAATCCTAAAAATATTTTAGATTTCGGCTGCGGAAACGGGCGATTTTTGGAAAGATTGAAAGAGCTTGAAATTGATGCTATTGGCATTGACTTAAGCACTAACATGGTTGAAAATGCGCTTTTGAAAAAGGTTCAGGTTTATAAAAAAGATATAAGCGAGTTAAATAATAACCGTTTTGAACTAATAACAGCGACAGCTGATGTTTTAAACTATTTCAACAAAAACGAATTAGACAACATTTTGCATGAAATATATTTAAAACTTGTACCAAAAGGTTATCTATTGGCTGATATAAACACTTTATATGGTTTTACGCATGTAGCCGAAGGTATACTGGTAAAAGAGCGCGATGAACATTTTTTAACAATAGAAGCAGACTTTGAAGAAAAAAAACTCTCAACAAAATTCACACTTTTCGAAAAAACCAACAAATATTATGAAAAAGAGCAAGCAGTTATTGAGCAGTATTTTCACTCTTTGGATTATTTTAAAAAACTAAATTTTTTGCACCTAAAACAAACTGTACCTGTTTATATGTTTGACAAAAATACGCCTGATAAAACTTTGATGATTTTGCAAAAAACTTGATAGGGTATACTTTAAGCAATCTTTTATTGCTATTTTTATATTTATTGGAAATAATTATGTAATTAAAAAAAGGTATTATAGATAAAAAGGATAATTATGGAAAAAAGAACAAAGATTTTAGCCACAGTAGGACCTTCGAGCGATTCTGTTGATATTTTGGAAAGTATGATAAGAGCAGGAGTTAATGCTTTTCGCTTAAATTTCAGCCACGGTTCACACGAATACCACTCGCAAACTTTTAACAACATAAAAGAGGCTGAAAAAAGGGTTGGCAAAAGGGTTGGAATTTTGCAGGACTTGTGCGGTCCAAAGATAAGAGTTGGAAAATTAAAATATGATTTTGAATTACAACAAGATGACTTGATAGAATTTCACAAAAATCCAACAGAGGGAGAAAAAATCGCTGAAGGACGATATAAACTCAGTATCAATCAACCTCAGATTTTAAATCTTTTAAAAATCGATGAACTTATCTATTTGTATGACGGAAATATTCAAACAAAAGTAGTGGATATAAA
>JAIRKW010000032.1 GCA_031259875.1 Campylobacteraceae bacterium | reverse complement strand
AAATTTAATTTTTAAGAAAAATTATGAATAGTATCACAGTTTTATTTATTGGCATTGGCGCGGTTTTGGTTTTTGCTTCTGTGGTTGGTTTTATACTTAAAATAAAATCAAAAAAGCCTAATCCTATAATAGAAAACTTGAATGCCAGAATATATTCATGGTGGATTATGACGGCTATTATTGGGGTTACTTTTGCTCTTGGAGACGCGGCGGTAATAGTTTTATTTTTACTTATATCTGCACTTGCTTTAAGAGAATTCATTACGATAACACCTACAAATCAAAATGATTATTACGCTCTTTTATTTGCCTTTTATGTGGTTTTACCCGTTCAGTATATTTTTGTATTTATACAATGGTATGGAATGTTCAGCATATTCATTCCTGTTTATGTATTTTTGATTTTACCTATACTCTCATCTTTCAAAGCTGATGTAAAAAATTTTCTGGAAAGGTGCGCAAAAACTCAATGGGGAGTTATGATAAGTATTTACTGCATATCTTGCGTTCCCGCGCTTTTGATTTTACAAATAGACGGTTTTGAGGGCAAAAACTTACTTCTAATAGCGTTTTTAATAATTGTAGTACAAATTTCCGATGTACTTCAATATATTTTCGGTAAACTTTTCGGGCGTCATAAAATAGCTCCAAGTTTATCTCCGTCTAAAACTGTTGAAGGTTTTATTTTGGGAATTATAAGCGCATCGTTAATAGGGGGCTTTTTATGGTGGATTACACCGTTTACATTTTTGCAGGCTCTTATCATATCTCTTATTTTAACGCTGCTTGGATTTTTGGGCGGACTTGTAATGTCAGCTATAAAAAGAGATAAAGGAATAAAAGATTGGGGGTATATGATAGAAGGACACGGAGGAATATTGGACAGGTTTGATTCGGTCTGTTTTGCCGCACCGATATTTTTTCATATAGTCCGTTTTTGGTGGGTGTAGATTTTTATAACGTAAGGAAGGTAAAGTTGGCGTCAATATATCAATTAAAACAAAAATTTCAAAATCTGCTTCGTCCTTTAGTAAAACAGTTATACAAAATAGGAGTCACCGCAAATCATGTAACTGTATTTGCACTTTTAGGCTCTTTAGGCGTCAGCTTTATCGTCTGGCAAAATGGTAATGAATGGTTTTATCTTATACCTGTTTGGATGTTCATTAGAATGGCGCTGAATGCGATTGACGGGATGTTGGCTCGCGAATTTAACCAAAAAAGCAATCTTGGGGCATATTTAAACGAACTTTGCGATGTTATATCGGACAGCGCTTTATATATGGTTTTTGTTTTAGCGGCAAATGTGCAGCTTGTCACAGCTGTTGTTATTTTATCCATAATCAGCGAATATGCAGGCGTTATGGCTCCTCTAATAGGAGCAAAGCGCCGATATGACGGACCTATGGGCAAAAGTGACAGAGCTTTTGTGTTTGGAGTTTTAGGTGTTATAGTTGGAGCAGGTATATTTTTAAATTTTATAGATTATGTACTTTTAACAGTTGTAATACTGCTCACTTTTACGATTTTCAATAGGGTAAAAAACGCCCTTAAAGAGGTTAAAAATGGATAGCGTCAGTTTCAAAAGTTTTGACGGGAGTGATATACACTACAAATATTGGGCAAGCAAGCAGCAAGATGGCGATAAAAAAGCTCTCATTTTGCTTCATAGAGGACATGAGCACTCTTTAAGAATTGCGCATTTGGCAGATGAATTAGAGCTTGATGGGTTTGAATTTTTCGCATGGGATATGAGAGGATGCGGTAAATCAAAATCGTCCAATAATACCGATTTTGCCGATTTTGCCAAAGATTTGCAATATTTTTTAGAACATATCAGAAATACTTACGGCATAGAAGAAGAAAATATAGCTGTTATAGCGCAGAGTATCGGTGCAGTTGCAGCAGCTTTGTGGGTGCATGATTATGTACCGAATATAAGAGCTTTGATTTTAGGAGCATGCGCATTTGATATCAGGCTTTTTGTGCCGTTTGCTTTGAGCGGATTGAATTTATTGTACAATTTAAAAGGAAATTTTAAAGTTAAAAGTTATGTCAAAGCATCCTATTTGACGCATGATGAGGATAGAATAAACTCTTACAACAAAGACAGCGAAATAACAAAAGATATACCTGTAAAGATTTTATTAGGAGCACATGAAGCCTCAAAAAGAGTCGTTGAAGACGCAAATTCTATTTATACGCCGATACAAATGTTTATCGCAGGAAGTGATTTTGTAGTCAAAAAAAGAGTACAAAAAAGATTTTTTGACAATTTAAGCAGTCCGCAAAAAGAGTGTTATGAGCTGCCGGGCTTTTATCATGATATTTTCGGCGAGAAAGAGAGGCATTTAGTTACAGAAAAGATAAAAAGATTTATATTAAAATGTTTTGAAAATACACCCAAGTTCCCATCTCTTTTGGATGCTGATAAGATAGGATATACAAGAGCCGAAGCGGATAGACTCTCTTTGCCGGTCGGGTTTTTTAAAAATATCTATTGGAATATCAACAAATCCCTCATCAAATATGCAAGCTCTATTTCAGACGGTATTAAGTTGGGTTTTGAGAGAGGATTTGACTCTGGAAGTTCGCTTGATTACATTTACAAAAATCAATCCTCAGGCTCTACTAATTTCGGCGCGTTTATAGATTTTATCTATTTAAGGTCAATTGGCTGGCGGGGTATTAGAGAGCGCAAAGTTCATATAGAAGAGCTTTTGAAATTTTGTGTGAAAAAATTGAGAGATGAGGGCAAAAGCGTAGATATAGTTGATATAGCCGCAGGCGGAGGAAGATACGTGTTAAATATTGTTAGCCAAATGAAACCTTTGCCAAATTCCATACTGCTTAGAGATTTTAGTGAAATAAATGTCAAAAACGGACAGGAGTTGATAAAAGCTAAAAATCTTGATGAGATTGTAAAATTTGAGCAGGCAGACGCGTTTAATAAAAATTCTCTTGCGTCTTTAAAGATTAAACCAACCCTTGCTATAGTTTCCGGTTTATATGAATTATTTAGCGATAATGATATGATAAAAAACTCTCTTGAGGGCTTAGCCTCTTCCATGCAAAGCGGCAGTTTTCTTGTATATACAGGACAGCCATGGCATCCGCAGCTTGAATATATAGCAAGGGTTTTGCCAAGTCATCAAGGCGGCAAAGCGTGGATTATGCGAAGACGAACAACAAGAGAGTTAGACCAACTGGTGCAAAATGCTGGGTTTACAAAGATAACAATGCGCATTGATATCTGGGGGATTTTTACAGTTTCCATTGCTGTGCGTAATTAAAGGATTTTTTATGCTTGATAAAATTTGTGTAATTTTACTGATAATTTTTGCAAAAATCCTAACGGGCGTGAGACTCATCTGGAGAGGATGCCCTCCAAGTGAAAAACAGCGTATATACTACGCAAATCATAGTTCACACGCTGATTTTGTGCTTATTTGGTCAGCTCTTCCAAGGCAGATACGAGAAAATACAAGAGCTGTGGCGGCTGCCGATTATTGGACAAAAACGCCTATTCATAGATTTATGATACATAAAATGTTCAATGCAGTTTTGGTTGACAGGAGCGCAAAAACCATAAACCCTCTGAAGTCTATATCCGAAGCTTTGAAAGAAGGTTACTCTATCATTATATTTCCTGAGGGCACTAGAAATAAAGAGGATACACTGCTGCCTTTTAAACCGGGAATTTATATGCTTGCAAAAGAAAATCCCGACATTGAGATAGTTCCGATTTGGCTTGATAATTTAAAAAGGGTTATGCCAAAAGGACATTTTATTCCTTTGCCTTTTCTTTGTACTCTCATTGTTGGAAATGCTGTAAAGTTAAAAGAAGGCGAGGCAAAACAGGAGTTTTTGGATAGACTAAGAGATGAGCTGATAGCCATAAATAAAAATGGATAAAACCAAAAATTCTTCAAATTATTTTTTGTGTTTTAAAATCCAAAGATTCTATCACAAGCGCAGTGTACATGAATATGATAATCTTGCAATGCAACTAACTGCTAAAACAAGATAATTAAATATTTTGAAAAAGTAAAAAATAATCCATCACCATTTCTCCGTCATTCCCGCATAGGCGGAAATCTCATCTTCTTTCCGTCATTGTAAGTAAAACGAAACAATTCATTCCATTAATAAGACAACAATTCCGCCATTGCAAACCAGCGGCATTATTCAACTCTTTCCGTCATTGCGAGCTGACGAGGTCAGTGTGGCAATCCATTGAACTAAAAGTCTGTATGTATATAGTTTTTATATTGAATAGTTGAAACATTCATTACATAATTCATTACATATATATGTATAGTCTTTTGTTTTTGTGGCATTTTCTGAATTGCTTCACTAGTCTGTTTCTCGCAATGATGAGGGTTTTATTTGCAATAACAAAATAGTGCATTTTTTGGTAACTTCTACGGATTGCCGCGTCGCTAATGTTTCTCGCAATGACGGAGGCGAGATTGAGGGATGACAGTTTTAGAGGTTTGAGTGGAGAAGTTGGGTTGCGGTTTAAACAAATTTGGGATTTAATTTTTTTTGAAAAGTAGATTTTGCTGTCTTTTTATGTCATTGCGACGAGCGATGGAGCGTGTACACTAAAGAAGAAAGCGTAAATCCATCACTTTGTCATTGCGAGAAGTATCAGCGACGCAGCAATGCACAAAAGCACATGAGACTATCTGTTTTTTTCACATTGTGATTCTTTGATAAAAGTGAATACCTATTTTCAAAGAAATATTTCGCTTGCGCAAAAGCGGCAAAACATCACAAATTTTATATCAAAAAATGAGGTAAGTGAAATGAAATGTTGTATTTTATACCGCAAGTGACATAATTTTTGATAAAATTAGGGCTTATCTATTTTCAAAGGAAAAATTTTGCAGGCAAAAATACAAAAGGCGCAAATACTCCTTGACGCGCTTCCATATATTAAAAAATTCAGAAATAAAACGATAGTCATAAAATACGGCGGTGCGGCGCAGATAAATTCGGATTTGAAAGAGAAATTTGCGCAGGACATCGTGCTTTTATATCTTGTGGGCATTCGCATTATCATAGTCCATGGCGGCGGAAAAAGTATAAATTCCATCTTGGATAAGCTCGATATCAAAAGTAATTTTACAGACGGACTTCGCGTAACGGATGAAAAAGTTATGGAAGTAGTAGAGATGGTTTTGAGCGGAAATGTCAATAAAGAGATTACAACTCTTTTAAATCACCACGGCGCGAAAGCTATCGGTATCACAGGAAAAGATGCCAATTTTATAAAAGCGCGCCCGATTGATGACGGAAAATATGGACTTGTCGGACAGATAACGGAAGTCGATGAGAGTGTTTTAAGTGATTTGATAGATGAAAAATTTATACCTGTTGTCGCACCTATCGCCTCGGGCGATGACTCTTCGCATCCTGGGTACAATATAAATGCCGATTTGGCAGCAAGCAAAATAGCCATCAGTATGCAGGCAAAAAAGGTGATATTTTTAACGGACACTTTGGGAGTTTTAGATAAAGACGGAAAACTTTTATCAAAACTTAGTCAAGACAGTATTGAAATTTTAAAAGAAAACGGCACGATAAGCGGCGGCATGATACCTAAAATTGACGCTTGCTTGGAAGCCATAAACGGCGGTGTAGAAAATGCCCACATCATTGATGGACGCATAGAGCACTCCATACTTTTGGAACTTTTCACAAATGAAGGCATAGGGACTATAATAAAGCAATGAGCTATATCATAGTTTACACAACAACTTCCGATGAAGAGTCGGCACAAAAGATAGCAGATAAACTGCTCGAAGAAAACTTAGCTGCATGCATCAGTTTTGCGCCTGTTGTGTCAAATTATAAGTGGCAGGGTCGCATCTGCAAAGAAAACGAAGTGGAACTTCAAATAAAAACAACGTCCGAAAATTACAAAAAAACAGAAGAGTGTATCAAATCTCTTCACCCATACGAATTGCCCCAAATCATAGCGGTAGATGTAGCGCACGGTTTAGACGGCTATCTTGGATGGATTGATAAAACTTTAAAAGGCTGATTGATGTTTATAGAAACAAGAGGAAACGACGGGAAAAATCCCCAAAAAGTGCAATTTTCATACGCCGTACTAAATCCGAGCGCAAGTTTTGGAGGTTTGTATTCGCCCGAAACATTGCCTGAATTTGATAAAGATTTTTTTGCACGGATGAGTACGAAAAGTTACAAAGAGCTGGCATTGGAGATTTTAAAACTTTTTGATGTAGATATAGAAGAGAGTATTTTAAAAGAGGCTTTGAATTTGTATGATGAGTTTGACGACAAAAATACTCCAGCACCGCTTGTTAAGGTCAAATCTGACCTTTTTGTGAACGAGCTTTATCACGGACCTACGCGCGCATTTAAAGATATGGCGCTTCAGCCTTTTGGGTATATACTTTCTCATTTGGCAAAAAAGCAGCAGAAAAAATACCTTATCTTAGCAGCGACAAGCGGCGACACAGGACCTGCAACACTTGATACTTTTGAAAATAAAGAGAATATAAAAGTGGTATGCCTATATCCAGACGGCGGTACAAGCGATGTACAGCGTCTTCAAATGGTAACAGCAGAGGGCGAAAATCTAAAAGTCATAGGCATACACGGCAATTTTGACGATGCGCAAAGCGCGCTGAAATCACTGCTTGCATCGGACTCTTTCAAAGAGAGCTTAAAAAAGCAGGATATCAATCTAAGCGCGGCAAATTCGGTGAATTTCGGACGCATTATATTTCAGATAATCTATCACGTCTCAAGTTATATAGAGCTGTTAAAGCAAAATGAACTCAAAATCGGCGAGAAATTTTACATAACCGTCCCAAGCGGAAATTTTGGTAATGCACTTGGAGCGTATTATGCAAAAAAGATGGGTTTACCGGTAGAAAAAATTTTAATAGCTTCAAATATCAACAATATACTAACCGAACTTTTGACAACAGGCGTCTACGACATAAGCAAAAAAGAGCTTTTACAAAGCACCTCTCCTGCGATGGATATACTTATATCTTCAAATGTAGAGAGAGTTTTGTTTGATAAATTTGGATATAAAAGATGTAAAAAGTTGATGGATGAGCTGTCTTTGAAAAAATCATATGCATTAAATAAAGGCGAGTTGGAGGCATTAAGAGAGGATTTTGATGCAGTGTATTCGGATGATGAATTTGCGTTGGACACTATAGCCTTATTTGCCAAAGAGGGCTACGTGTTAGACCCGCACACGGCTACTTGCATAAAAGCGTATAAAAATATAAAGCCAAAAGACATTCCTTGCGTTATATGTTCAACGGCGGAGTGGACGAAGTTCGCGCCAACAATGTGGCAGGCTCTCAAAAACGAAAAACTTAGCGACAAAGAGGCTCTTGAAAATTTCAGCAAAACCTTAAATCTCCACATACCAAAATGTATAGATTTGCTTTTTACGAAAGAGATAAAGCATCCAGACGTTGTTGAAAAATCAGAAATTGAAAAAAGCATAACAGATTTTTTAAAAGGTTAAATCATGATAATTATCCCAGCACGCCTTGCCTCTACGAGATTTCCAAATAAAATATTATCAGATATATTCTCTCTTCCAATGGTCATAAAAACAGCCAAAGCAGTTGAAGGCATAGACGATATTGCTATCGCAGCAGACAGCGAAGAGGTGATAAAAATCGCGCAAAAATACGGTATAAAAGCGATTTTGACGAACATAAACCATCAAAGCGGCACGGACAGGATAAATGAAGCCGCGCAAAAACTTCGCTTGAGTGAAGATGAGATAGTGATAAATGTGCAGGCAGACGAGCCTTTTATAGAAAAAAATGTAGTTTTAGCTTTGAAAAAAAGGGTTGAAGAGTTGAAGAGAAAAAACGAGTGGGTTATGGCAAGCTGTTATAAAAAGATAACTCAAGATGAAGCGCTTGACCCAAATCTTGTCAAAGTAGTAGTAAGCCAAAATCAAAACGCCCTCTATTTTTCAAGGTCTCGCATCCCATATGACAGAGAAAACACAGGAGTGCAATATTTCGGACATTTGGGGCTTTACGGCTTCACATTCCGCTCTTTGCAAAGTTTTTGCGCATTTTCACCCGCCCCGCTTGAGAGTATAGAAAAATTGGAACAACTCCGCGCTTTATATCATAACAAAACGATAAGTATGGTAGAGGTCGAAAGCCGCAGCTTTGGTATAGACACAAAAGAAGATTTGGAAAGAGCGCTGAAGGTTTTTGGGTAGCTGTTTTATTGTTTGTCTATATGCAAAATATGTTGTTTTATGCCTATAGCAAGTATTGCTGTTTGCGCAATATTTGATTTTAATACTACAGCAAGAAGACAGCCATGATTAAAGTTTTTATCTTAAATTTTGTCTTTTTTTTAAAAGAAGCAACAAAAAATATGATAAAAAAACAATCCACCCAATAGACTTATTGCATAATGAGAATATAAAGTAAAAAGCTATCGACCATTCCCATCTCCAATGTATACAAATCAAGATGTGAAGCTTAAGTGCCAGTTTTTTGAACTCAATGATAATTATGTTTTCACTATTTTTTGAAATTATAATATCAAGCGTTATACAGCTTGCAGCGCCAATTTGAAAAGATTTTTTAGTGATAAATTGAAATATTTATATAGGTATTTGTGTGTTTTTGACTTATATGCC
>JAIRKW010000153.1 GCA_031259875.1 Campylobacteraceae bacterium | reverse complement strand
GACATTAGTTTCTCCTCTATTGGTTATGAAATTTATGATTTTGACATTATTGCACAAGAAACCTTAATATCGTAATATTTTATAAAAATCAGTAATATTTAATAATACTTTTTTTATTTTAGAAATATTATATTTGTTAAAAATAATACTGATAAATTAATATTATTAAAGAAGATTTATTTAATTACTAATTTGACACGGATTCGATACTTGCATGCAAAACAAAAAGCTGTCAAAATCACTATGCCAAGTTTGCGTATAAACACATTAATATATTTTGTTGAATTTATGGTCAGAAGATTTATGGATTGATTATTGCTTATTTTGCACACTCTTTACATTTTCTTCTACATGTATATTTTCAGCCTGCCCTACACGGCGACATCAGCGCCAATTTGGCGAATTTTATGTATTTTGCTGTCGTCACTTTCATTTCTATTTATGGCATGTATTTTTAAAATTTGTCGTTTGATCGCAAAAATAAACACAAAAAATACTATTGCAAAAAATACCAGATATGTCACGTTAATCTAAAAATATATCACAATAACGAATATAACAAGAAACAATTCTCATTTTTCGTTATTACGGATGAGGTATGGCAATCCAAAATACAATTTAAAAATTTGCGTTGAGCAATTTCACATTATCTTTTTTGATAATTCACTGCTGTATTAACCGCCGCACTCTTTTTCAACAATGATAAAATTTGCTGTACTCTTTCAAATAAATGAGATGATTGGCAGTTTGAATTATGAAATATTTCGTATTTTACAATGACAAAAATTGGATTTCCACATTCTTTGCAAATATCGTTTTCAAAAAATATTTTGCTTTTGCAAAAGTGCTTTGCTTATTTTCAAGGAAACATTTTTGCAGACAAAAAGCGCTTCGCTTGTTTTAAACAAAAAGATATGCGTTTCCTTCGCAGTTTAGCAGGAATGATAAAAGAAAAAAGGATAAAATCTACCTCCTCTGTCATTTTAAAAAGCGTTCAAGACATAGCAATCCCTATTTTTGCAAGCGTTGCGTGACAATCTAGCAACACAAAGTATTCAATATTTTAAACTTTGAATTTTAATTTGAATTTCAAACTTCAATCTTTATCGAATTTAATCAGTTGATGAAGACACAAACGTCTTGCTGGACTGCCATACTCAGCTTAATACGATTTTTAGGATATAAAAAAACAGATATTTATTTCAACAACAACTATCACATTATTTTAACGTTAGATTTTGACAAACTAACCTCAAAATAAAAAGATTTCAACAAATCTCTTCTTATGGTTCCGAAAAAATTAAACTTTTAAAGTACGGCTTGCTTTTGGAATCAAACATATAAACTTTTCCGCCGCATGCAAATGCGCCGAGATTGACATATGTGCACTTTTTGGAAATAAAGCTTTTGTCTTGATGATAATGCCCTTCAACGATAAAATCGCACTCGCTGTAAAAAAGTACTTTGTTTGCAGCTATATTTTCAAAGTTCTCTATTTTAATACAAAGCTCTTTTTTTTCAAGTTTTTTTAAAATAGAGTATGAAATCAAACCCTTAGAATCAAAAAGATTTAAAATAGTGACTAAAAATGGATTTCTTATCAACGCAGTGTAAAGCCTGTACCTGAATCCGCCGCCCAAATCACCATGAGCAAGCCAAAACGAACCGCACTTATTCTCAAACATTATCGGCTGTTTTTTTAAGGGAATAACTTTTACATTTGAGAAAACCTTGCTAAGATTAAAATCGTGATTGCCTTCAAAATAAAATACATCAATCTTTAGCCCAATCTCTTCAAGACAGGCTATTTCATCTTGAAAAAGAAGTTGTGTTGTTTTATTGCCGCCAACTAACAAATCAAACATATCACCCATTAAAAAAAGCTGTGTTACGTTCGCTTCGCCTGAATTTATCCTGCGTAAAAGTTTGGAAAAAAGTGTTCGGTTTTTACCGTTTTCGTGAGCATCTGCAACAAACAATGCTCCGTCCTTTATCTTAAGGGACATAAGCCGCCTTAGGTATTCCTGCACTCTCCTCAAAACCAAACATCAAATTGGCATTCACAACTGCCTGCGCTGAAGCTCCCCGCAAAAGATTGTCTATGCTTGAGCTGACAAATACAATATCATCTTTTTTGGCTGCGAAAAGGTCACAAAAATTCGTGCCTGCCGTTAATTTCAGACTAACAGCCGTGTCTCTTACTCTAATAAATTGTTCGTTTTTATAAAAATCAGTCAGCACTTTAAATGCATCTATTTTAGCGTCCAGCTGCATATATACACTGACTAACATACCTCTTGTTATCGGTAATAGATGTGGTACAAAATATACGGCGTTAGTAATATTTTGCGAATTTAAAACCTCCGCTATTTCGGGCTCGTGTCTATGTTTTAAGGCATTATAAGTTAAAAAATTCTCATTCACATTCACAAAATGCTCGCTGTCAGTTGTCTTTTTCCCGCGTCCTGATACGCCGCTTTTTGCGTCTATAAAAATAGGAGTATCTTTCTTTATGTATGGAGCAAACGGAGCTACCGCCAAAATCGAAGCCGTAGGATAACAGCCCGGATTTGCCGTCAAAGAGGCTTTTTTGATTTTTTCACGATTGAGTTCGGGCAATCCGTAAACAGCCTCTTTCAAATGCTCTTTATCTAAATGCACACCATAATGTTTCTCGTAGTTCCCCAAAGAGAGCCTGTAATCAGCAGACAAATCGACCACTTTTACACCAAGCTCCAAAAGCTCTTTTGCAAACTCCATAGCAGTCTTATGAGGCAACGCTAAAAATGCCAATTCGCAAGTTTTGGCTATCTCTTTTGGTTCGCTCTTTTGCACTCTCATATCTGCAACATTTAAAAGGCTTGGATGCAAATCGCTGATATTCATACCGCCTTCACTTGTTCCAACATATGCAAGAGTAAAATTCGTGTGATTAATCAAAAGTTTTATCAATTCAAGCCCTGTATAACCGCTCGCGCCTATAATAGCAACATTAACTTTTTTCATACCCTCTCCTGAAACTCTATATGTTTAAAATAGACGTCTATCACCTCATATGAGGCTTCGCCTTTAGGCAGTTTGACCGTAACTTCATCACCCTTTTTTTTACCGATAAGGTGCTTGGCAAGCGGTGAAGAGATAGAGATAAGTCCTTTTTCAACATTGCTTTCAAATGCACCCACTATTGTATAAACAACGCTTTGTGCGCTGTCAATATTTTCCAATTCTACAGTAGAGCCGAAAAGTACTTTATCGTGCTGATATGTGCTTGGATCTATTATCTGTGCTCTTGATAAAATATCTGAAAATTCGGCAATTCGTGCTTCTATAAATCTCTGTTTCTCACGGGCGGCGTGATATTCGGCATTCTCTTTCAGGTCACCGTGACCCCGCGCCGTATCTATCTCTATCACGATTTGCGGACGCTGCACTTTTGTTAAATTTTGCAGCTCCTCTTTCAACTTTGTAAAACCGTAAAGCGTCATAGGCTCTTTCTTCACTTTCAACTCCGAAACCGTAAAATTCAAACTTTTATTATATCTTAATTATCTTAGCCACAACTTCCGAACTGCCGTGAGACAGTATCTCTTTTAACTTCAAGGAGCATTTGAAAAACTCCTCTTTGTTCATATTTTCATATTCACTTAAAAGATTTTGCACGCTTACCTCATCTTGCAAAAACTCTTTGTGTAAAGGCGGCTTATTGTAAAAATCAAATATAATATTCGCTAAACCTGCGAATTTCAATTTTACAAATCTTCTGGCAATAAAATAATCAAGCGCTTTAGCCTTATAGCACAACACTAATGGCGTGCCTATAATAGCTGCCTCTAGTGTAGCCGTTCCAGAGCAGACAAAAGCAAACTCCGCATTCAGCAAACTTTGATGAGCGTCTTTAGATATTGTAAATCCGCTCAAATCCCCGTAAAGTGTCTCTATTTCATCGGTATTGAAGTGCTTTGGTATCACTATAATATTTTCTTTATTTAATTTCGCAGCAACTTCCTTGAAAATGGGCGTAAGGGATTTTATCTCTGATTTACGAGAACCAGGCATAAAGACTATTTTTCCGCTGTTTTCAAAACTTTTTTTTGTCTGTTTTATCTCATCCAAAAGAGGATTGCCGACATAAACCGCGCGCGTATAAAATCTATCTTCAAAGGGGAATATAGACGCTAAATTGGTGCAGTATTTCTCCACTTTTTTTGCGCGCTTCTTTTTCCATGCCCACACTTTGGGCAAAATATACCAAGTAATGGGCACGTTTTTATTGATTTTTCTGATAGCTTTTGCAAGCGGTAAGTTAAAGGCAGGAGAATCTATAAGCAGCACATGGGAAACCTCAAGACTTAAGCGCGCCATTTTGTCTATCGCTGTTTTTGCCTTTTTGAGTTTTGAAAAAACATCCAAAAAACCCATAACCGAAAACTCTTTTGATTTAAAAAGCGGATTTCCAAAATCTTCGTCAAATATTCCAAAAAGCTTGTATTCTCCAAGCTCTTTTAAAATGGGTTTTAAATGCAAATTTGCCGAAGGCTCAAGCGCGCTTACCAACAGTTTTTTCATAATCGTTTTGCCTTAAAAAATTGATTTTGATTTTATCCAACAATAGCTTTGCAGTTAATGAGGTCGAATTTACAAACTTTACGCTATATTTATACATCAAAATTAAGGAGCTTCTCATGTATAAAATCGCTGTTATTTTGTTTTTTTGCACAGGTGCACTTTTTGCGCAGAATACATTTACGGCTTGCAAAGAGGCATACGGGAGCGGAATTTTTTACGACAAGTGCACTGAAGATAATATAGAAAAACTCAAAGAATTTGAAAAAAATAACGCAAAAAAGAACGACACGCAGGATGAAGAGACAAAAAAACTCAAAAACAACACTGAAAATTCCGCCAAAAACATCAAAAAGCTTGAAAGCGAAATGGAAAAATTGCAAAAAGAGATAAAAGAACTGAAAAACGATATATTAACCCTAAAAAAAGAGGTAGAAAAGTTAAAAAAATAGCTATATACCCCAAAACACAAAAAACAGTACAGCTCCCAACAATAGTCTATAAACTACAAACGGCACCATAGAAAACTTTGATATGGCTTTTAAAAACAGATGTATGCATGCATATCCGCTTGCAAATGAGACAATGACGGCGCCTATTATTTTATCCCACTCCACATCATAAGTGCTTTGCACTAGTTTCAACCCTTCGTATCCGCTTGCAAGCAAAATTATCGGGATTGAGAGTAAAAATGAAAATCTCGCAGCACTTACTCTGCTAAATCCCAACAGTAAAGCTGCACTCAAAGTTATGCCTGACCTTGAAACTCCCGGAATTAACGCCAACATTTGAGCCAAACCTATCAAAAGAGCTATATATAAAGTGATATTTTTTTCATCTTTTTTACCCATAAATCTATCGGCTATAAAAAGTACGATACCAAATATTACAGTTGTTGAAGCTATAACCAAAGGAGAGCGCAGATAGGATTCAATCATATCGTTAAACAAAAGTCCCGCTATGCAGGCTGGAATAGTAGCTGTTATAATTCCCCATGCAAGGCGGCTTTCACCGATATTTTTACGCGCTTTTAAAGACTTGAACCAATCTTTTAAAAGAGTCAAAATCTCATTTTTGAAGTAGATAACTACAGCAAAGAGCGTTCCAAAATGTACAGCCACATCAAATGCAAGCCCTTGGTCCTGCCAGCCAAATATATGAGGGACTAAAACAAGATGCGCAGAACTTGAGACCGGTAAAAACTCTGTAATTCCTTGAACGATGGAGAGTATAAATACTTCAAGCCAATTCATATTTTTCCTTTGAAACACAAAATTTCCAACACCTGCAAACAGTCCGCACAGCCAAATCTCAACAAATCGTATAAAATAAAAACGGTTTTAAAGACAAATTTAGCAAAATATATAAAACCCGCGCTTTTGGGCAAAACTTATAAAAGTATACGCCTTTTAAGCGACTATAGAGCCTCTTAATTACGCGCGTATTTTACATATTGAACTTTTAAAGCCCAAAAATATTAATTTTTCAGCTATGCGGCTATTTTTCCAGCAGTTTTTTTGCTTTTGCGACCACATTTTCCACACTAAAGCCAAATTTTTCAAAAAGCTTTTCACTTGGTGCGCTTGCGCCAAAACTCTTCATACATATAACATCATCAGCATATCTCCACCACACATCGCCAGAGCTCGCCTCTACGGCCAAAACTTTCGTATTTTTATCTATAACGGTTTGTATGTATGTGCTCTCTTGCTCTAAAAAGAGGTCAAAACACGGCACGCTTACAATATTTGCCTCTATGCCTTCATCTTTTAATCTCTTTGCGGCTTTTACGCAAAGTTCCACTTCGCTTCCGCTTGCGATAAGCGTGATTTTTGGATTTTCGGCTCTTTTTAAGAGGTATCCGCCCCTATCAGCGCCGCCAAAATCTTTACTGCCGTCCAATACCGTCAATTTTTGGCGCGACAACACAAATGCGCTTGGAGCATTTGTAGCTAAAGCCT
>JAIRKW010000181.1 GCA_031259875.1 Campylobacteraceae bacterium | reverse complement strand
GCAAGTGTTAGTATCGCTTTTAACTGTTCATCGCGCTCTTTGTAGATAGTCTCTAACGCCACTCTTTGTTCAATCAAAAGCTGTTCCTTCTCTTTTATGAGCCGATCTTTGTCTTTATTCAGTTCAGAATTTGTCGCTTTAAGTTCTTCTATCTGCGAAATCAAAAGATTGATATAGCGCTCATCGGGCACTACAATTTTTTTGGAAGTATTTGCATTTTTAACAGACAATGAGGGCTTAGCAGGCTCGTTTTCCAAAAGTATATACCGCTCGTTATTTTCCTGCACACTTTTTAAAGAGCCGCGCCTAATACGATTATAAACGGCCTCTTTTGTTATCCCAAGTTCATCGGCAGCATCGGCTACTGTCAGTTTTCTCATTGTGCTAACCTTTTTGTTTGTTTGCGAGTTATTATAGCAAAACGGCATAAAATAGCTATAAAAAGAGCTAACAAGCTTCATTTTTATGTTAAATTTAGCACAAGGCATTTGGTTAGCAACACACTAGTTAGCTTTTTGTTTGCGCTAAAGGTATAAACATGCCAAAATATCGGCAATTTAAGCATACTACAATCAATCCCAAAGTCCACCGATAACGGCTAACAACTAAACCTTGTTTGTATGCAAAGTCTCTAAAAGACATGAGTAATTATAAAAAAATCATTTTTTATCGCTACTTTTTAAGTTGCTTGCCAATATAGTATGTTAAAATGCTTCCATTTTATAAAAAGGTTTTAAATATGGCAAACAATTCACAAATACTTCAAAATGCGCCGTTTGAATTTAGAGGTAATGCTTTGGATTTTTTCAAAATCTGGTTTGTTAATTTAGTTCTTACCATTATAACGCTTGGCATCTACGGGGCATGGGCAAAAGTAAGAAATAATCAATACATATACGGCAACACCTTTTTGGGTAATCACTCTTTTGAATATACGGCAAATCCTATCAAAATCTTTATAGGAAGATTGGTAGTGCTTGGAGTTTACGCCGCATTTTTTATAGCATACGCATTAACTTCTTTTAAAATAGCAGGGGTAATTTTTATCTTATTTATGCTTTTAATACCGCTTCTTATCAGACAAGCTTTGGTTTTTAGAGCAAAATATACAAGGTTTCATGGTCTTAATTTCAGATACAAAGCGACTGTCGGCGATTTTTACATATTTTTTATCTTGCACGGTTTTTTAAATATCATTACGATAAGTATCATATTTCCATTCACATACAACAGATTTAAAAAACTACTCATCAACAATACGTATTACGGAGATAGCAGTCTCTCTTTTCAAGGCGGAGCAGAGAAGTTTTTCTTTGTCTGCTATATAAAAATGCTGCTTTTGAGTCTTTTGTTTTCTGTCATAATCGGAATAACTACAGCTATTGTGATACCTTTTTTAAAAATAACGCCTTTTGCAGATGTCTTTTTGGCAATAATAATTTATTTTGCAGTAATAACTTTTTCACTTGTATTCCAAGGGTCATTTGATGCATGGATAGGAAGGGTCATATACAACGATACATCCATTAAGGAGTATAGAATGCTGAACGAATGGAGTGCACCAAAACTCTCATGGATATATATGAGTAATTTTTTTGTTATAGTATTTTCACTTGGTTTATTATACCCTTGGACAAATATTAGAACTATAAAATACAAACTTGAAAATATGGGCTTTGAAAACCTCAATTTAGACGTATTTACAGGACAAATAGAGCAAAACAGAAGTGCCATCGGCGAAGAGGCGGCAGACTTTTTTGACTTTGATATAGGTTTTTAAACGGAGTTTTTTGGATTTCATGCAAAGCTTCAGCGTATACTATTTTGACGGCATATCTTCAGTTCCAAAAAATGTAACTTTGGAACTGCATGACAGTTTTGTGCGGATACAAGAGTTTGATTTGTCATATGATTTTAAAGATATTGAAGTAGGAGTAAAACTTAAAGATACTCCACAGAGTATAAATTTTTCTGACGGCTCATACTGCCAGCTTAAACCTTACGATTTTTTCTCTTTGCCAGGCAGCAGTAAAGATAAGCTTATCTTAAAAATAGAATCAAAACTAAAATATGCCCTCTTGTTTTTTGCACTGTTATGCGTATTTACAGTGTTTTGCTTAACTTACGGCAGTACAATATTGGCAAATACATTGGCTCCGCAAATTCCAACAAGCGCAGCAGAAAAGATAAGCAGACAAACATTTGAACTCTTAGATAAACATTACATGTCAGAATCAAAACTGGACAAAAAAACACAAGATTTTATAAAAAGAGAGTTCGATAGACTTTTAAATAAAAATTCCGATTTTAAACTCCATTTTCGCTCTTCCGAAATTTTCAGCGCAAACGCCTTTGCATTGCCAAACGGAGATATCATTCTTCTTGATGACTTGGTCAAACTTGAAAAGAATGAGGAGTTTAAGGGCATTATGGGTATTTTAGCGCATGAAAGCGGACATGTTGTGCATATGCATGGTCTCAAAACATTAGTAAAAACTTCCATTTCATCTGCGCTTATAGGCTATCTTATCGGGGATTTTTCAGGATTTACGACGGCGTTTACAACAGCTGCGATTGACGCCAAATATTCGCGCGACTATGAAAATGAAGCTGATTTATATGCCACGGAAATAATGAAAAAAAATAATATATCTGCAAAATATACAGCAGATTTGTTCGACGAAATAATCAAAAAATCCAAAGAACAGCCAAACGGTATAATATTGGAATATTCCATACTAAGTTCGCACCCTGCAATGGAAGAGAGAATAAAAAAGTTTAGAGAAAACAAGTAGCAGTCAAGAAATTCTTGACTGCCGTGTGATTAGAGTCTTGACTCGTATCTGCGCAACATATAAAGTTTTTTGAGCATCTTTTTGCGAGCG
>JAIRKW010000102.1 GCA_031259875.1 Campylobacteraceae bacterium | reverse complement strand
GATGGTACCTGAGGTCGGACTCGAACCGACACGATATCGCTACCACCAGATTTTGAGTCTGGCGTGTCTACCAATTTCACCACTCAGGCATCTATAAAAAAATAGAAATGGAAATATATAAAAAAAAAGCTTAAGAACAAATTGTCCCTAAGCTTTTTTGTAAAGATTAATAAGCTAAATTACTTTGATTTAGCTACGCTCTCTTTCAGTTTTTTGCCGACTTTAAATTTGACGGCTTTAGTTGCGGGAACATTAACAACTTTTGTAGTGCCTGGGACTCTTGCTTTTCTTGCTGCACGTGTAGTTGTGCTGAAAGTTCCAAATCCGATAAAGCTTACGCTTTCACCTTTTGTGAGTGCGTTTTTGATAACTTCAAGAGTAGCATCAACCGCTTTTTGAGTATCTTTTTTTGAAAGACCCGCTTTCTCTGAGACCGCCTGAATAAATTCCACTTTACTCATTTTTCATCCTTAAATCAAGAAATATGCGTTGATTGTACAATTTTTTTTTGTAAAAGACAAGAATTTTTGGGATAAAAATGCAATAAAATGCGAAAAAATGGATATCAAACATATTTTTTGCTATTTTTTTGAGTTAACTTTTAATGAAAAAGAGAGTTTTTACATTTTTTATTTGCAGAATAATTTATTTTTTTATATCCAAATCCGCTGAAAAATTTAGTTATAAAGCAAAGTTAGGTATAATCTTGCCTTTAAAAGAGTTGAAAGGATATAACATTTTAAAAGAAGTATTTTTGATTATTTGTATTGCCGTTTTAATTTTTTTCGGCATAGCTACTATAGCTACAGATACATCTTTAGTTGGTTCATACGGCACGGCAATAGGTACTTGGAATCAAAAAATATTTGGGCTTTTTTCATATGTTTATCCGTTTTTACTTACGATACCGATATACTTTTTTTATAAACACCCTGCAATAAATATGCGCAAAGCGGAAGTTTTTTTGGCTATAACACTGCTGTTTTTTATGATTTTGATGTTTCAGGCGTCTGTTGTGTCCAATGAGGCTTACAATGGACATTTGGGTTATTCCATTATAAGTACTCTTAGCTTTTTTATAGGGAAATTTGGAGTTTGGGTATTTATTATAGCTATTGGTATACTCTCTTTAAGTGTGATATTTGGCTTTGAATTTGAAGATGTGGTGGCATTTATAAAGGGAGTTTTTGGCGGCATGGCTGCCAAATTCACCAAAAGAACAAAAGAGAGAAAAGAGATTGCAGATAATCAATTTTTCGAAGATAAAACTCTTAATGCGCTTGATGACCCTTCTATTTTTAGAAAACCTCCAAAAAAGACACGTTTGAAAAAAGATGAGGATGATACTAAACTGAACAAGAGTGAAGAAGACAATTTGCCGAAGGCTCCGTTTGTTATAACGGAAGTTGATGAAGAGATGAACAGCGGTACAGTTCATGTTGAAGTATTGAATGAGTTGGCTGAAAATAAAAAACTTTTGTCTCAAATAGAGCTTGGCAGTACGCCAAAACCAAAAGACTACCGCCTGCCTCAAATAAACTTTCTATCTGATCCGCCAAAGCGTACAGCTCATGTCAATGAGAGTGAGATAGATAGAAAAATATCCGACCTTTTAGAAAAGTTAAGACGCTTCAAGATTGACGGCGATGTTGTAAGAACTTATGCCGGACCTGTAGTTACAACATTTGAATTTAAGCCTGCTCCGCATATAAAAGTCTCAAAGATACTTACTTTGCAGGATGATTTAGCGATGGCGCTGATGGCGCAGACCATCCGTCTGCAAGCGCCGATACCAGGTAAAGATGTTATAGGTATCGAGATACCAAATAGAAACATAGAAACGATATATCTAAAAGAGGTATTGGAAAGCGAGATATTTAAAAAATCCTCTTCACTGCTTACTATTGCGCTTGGAAAAGATATAGTCGGCAATCCTTTTGTGACAGACCTTAAAAAATTACCACATCTTTTGATAGCAGGAACTACCGGAAGCGGTAAAAGCGTTGGTATTAACGCTATGCTTATATCGCTTTTATATAAAAATTCACCAGATACTTTGCGTCTTATGATGATAGATCCAAAAATGCTTGAATTTTCTGTATATAACGATATACCACACTTATTGACACCTGTAATTACAAATTCAAAGCAGGCGATTATTGCACTTTCCAATATGGTAGCTGAGATGGAGAGACGATATAAAATAATGAGCCACTCAAAAACCAAAAATATAGAAAGTTATAACGAGAAGATAAAAATCGAAAATGGCGAAATAATGCCTTACATAGTGGTTATCATTGACGAATTAGCAGACCTTATGATGACAAGCGGTAAAGATGTAGAAGTTTATATAGCAAGACTTGCTCAAATGTCAAGGGCAGCAGGCATTCATTTGGTGGTTGCTACTCAAAGACCATCTGTTGATGTAGTAACGGGTATCATCAAAGCAAATCTTCCTTCGCGTATAAGTTATAAAGTGGGGCAAAGGATAGATAGTAAAGTCATACTTGATACGCAAGGAGCCGAATCGCTTTTGGGACGCGGAGATATGCTTTTTACGCCTCCTGGAATGAGCGGAGTCATAAGGCTTCACGCGCCTTATACGAGCGAGCAGGAGATAGAACGTATAGTTGATTATCTTAAAGCGCAGCGTCCAACAAATTATGATGAAAGTTTTCTGAAGGACAACAGTGAAACAATTAGCAGTTCTTATAGTGGCAGCGAATATACTGATAACGATGAGATTGATGAGCTTTTTGAAGAGGCTAAGCGCATAGTTTTGACAGAACAAAAAACATCTATAAGTTATATCCAAAGAAGACTTCAGATAGGCTACAATCGTGCGGCAAGAATAATAGAACAGCTTGAAAATATGGGTATTTTGACTCCGCCTAACAACAAAGGACAAAGAGATATTGTGGTTTAGGTGTGGTGTAAAGATTTGACACATGATGCCGCAAATCTGCTGAAAATAAAACAATTTCTATCTGATTGAGAGTAAATCCTGATATCATATGCTATTAAAATTTAGCAATAAGGAGAATTAATGGGTAATTTCCTAAAAGAGTATCAAAAACATATTAATGAGCGTCAAAGTATACCGCCGCTGCCATTGAACGCCGAACAGATTTCAGAATTAGTAGAACTTTTAAAAAATAGTGATGAAAACAGTGAGTATTTACTAGAACTTTTAGAAAACAGAGTACTGCCCGGAGTTGATGAAGCGGCATATGTAAAAGCTGCGTATTTAAGTGAAATACTGGATGGTAAAACAGAGTGTACGTTCATCTCGAAACTTCATGCGATAAAGATTTTGGGGACTATGCTAGGCGGTTATAATGTAGCGCCGTTAGTAAAGGCTCTCTCAAGCAAGGATGAAAATATAGCCCGCGCCGCAAGCGATGAGCTTAAAAATATTATTTTGGTTTACGATGCATTTGAAGATATAGAAAAACTCTCAAAAACAAATAAATTTGCTAAAGACGTTCTGCTCTCATGGGCAAATGCCGAATGGTTTACTTCTAAAGAGCCGCTTGCCAAAAGGATAAAGCTTGCTGTTTTAAAGGTAAATGGAGAGACAAATACAGATGATTTGAGTCCTGCAAGTGAAGCATTTACGAGAAGCGATATTCCTCTTCATGCGAATGCCATGCTCAACAAAAAGATGCCCGAAGCTTTAAGACAGATAAAAGAGCTGCAAGAAAAAGGCTGTGAAGTTGCTTATGTCGGCGATGTTGTTGGTACTGGCAGCAGCAGGAAGTCCGGTATTAACTCCATACAATGGCATATAGGAAGAGATATACCGTTTGTTCCAAATAAAAGAACGGGCGGAGTTATACTGGGAAGCACGATAGCGCCTATATTTTTTAATACCGCAGAAGACAGCGGAGCACTGCCGATAGAAGTAAATGTGGATGGTTTAAAAACAGGCGATATTATAGAGGTACTGCCTTATGAGGGTAAATTGTTGAAAGAGGGCGAAGTTATAGCGACTTTTAGTCTTGAACCCAACACCATCGCAGACGAGTATCAAGCAGGCGGCAGGATACCGCTTATCATAGGACGTGGATTGACGGCTAAAGCCAGAATGGCTTTAGGATTAGAAGTTGAAAATATTTTTACAAAACCTGTTCAACCAAAAGATGACAAAACTAAAGGCTATACTCAAGCGCAAAAGATAGTAGGTAATGCGTGCGGTTTAAAAGGCGTAAGAGCTGGGATGTACGTAGAGCCGCTTACGCTGACTGTGGGTTCGCAGGATACGACTGGTCCTATGACAAGAGATGAGATAAAAGAGCTCTCTGCCCTTGGATTTGGCGCTGATTTTGTTTTGCAAAGTTTTTGCCATACGGCTGCTTACCCAAAACCAAGCGATGTAACGCTTCACCGTACGCTTCCAAATTTCATCTCATCAAGAAAGGGAGTCAGCTTAAAAGCGGGGGATGGCGTGATACATTCATGGTTAAACAGGATGGTTTTGCCTGATACCGTAGGAACCGGCGGAGACAGCCACACAAGATTTCCTATCGGCATCTCATTTCCAGCAGGCTCGGGACTTGTTGCATTTGCGGCAGTTACGGGATTTATGCCCTTAAATATGCCCGAATCCGTACTGGTTAGATTTAAAGGAAAACTTCAAGAAGGCATTACTCTTAGGGATTTGGTGAATGCCATACCATATTATGCGATAAAGCAGGGATTGCTCACAGTTCCTAAAAAAAATAAGAAAAATATATTTGCAGGGAAAGTTTTGGAGATTGAAGGACTTCCCGATATGAAGGTAGAGCAGGCATTTGAGCTTTCCGACGCTGCTGCTGAACGAAGCGCTGCTGCTTGCTGTATTGATTTAAATAAAGAGCCAGTGATTGAGTATTTAAGTTCAAATATAGTTTTGATAGAGTCAATGATAAAAGCAGGTTATAAAGATGCGCAGACCCTGCAAAGAAGGGCTGATAAAATGAGAGAGTGGTTAAAAAATCCTGTTTTATTTAAAGCTGACAAAAATGCTGAGTATGCGGCTGTTATAGAGATTGATTTAAATGATATAAAAGAGCCGATATTGGCCTGTCCGAATGACCCTGATGATGTGGCGGCACTAAGTGAGATTTTGGCTGATGAAAATAGAGAAAAAAGAATAGATGAAGTTTTTGTGGGAAGCTGTATGACAAATATAGGGCACTACAGAGCTTTAGGCGAAATACTTAAAAACGAAGGGCAAACTCCTGCTATCTTATGGATAGCTCCGCCGACAAAGATGGATAAAGCGCAGCTTATTGAAGAGGGTTATTATGCACTATTTGGTGCGGCGGGTGCAAGAATAGAAATCCCCGGATGCAGTCTTTGCATGGGAAATCAAGCAAGAGTAAAGGATAACGCTGTAGTTTTTTCAACTTCCACAAGAAATTTTGACAACAGAATGGGAGTGGGCGCAAAAGTTTATCTTGGAAGTGCTGAACTTGCGGCTGTCTGTGCGATTTTGGGAAGATT
>JAIRKW010000100.1 GCA_031259875.1 Campylobacteraceae bacterium | reverse complement strand
AGTATAAATGCACACAAATTAGCGCGGCACAGGCAAATGTTGGTTTTGATACAAGCGGTGATAAATCAGATATAGGAGAAAAAGCATACGGAGCAGACTCATTCTGTCTTGGTATGTTTTTAAATTACAGGCAAGCATGCTGTTTTTTATTGTCATGCGGCAATAAATCGTTTTTTAAAGCTTAAAGCCAATGGAATTTTCATTCAAAACATTGAAAGAAACGTTCTTGGTAGAGTCTTTGACTAAAGAATTTTACAAAGAACTTTTTGATTAGTATCAATGAGCATTATCGAATGAAGCAGGCATTGCTTATCCTAAAATCAATCAAACGGATGATTATATCATTCAAGAACACCTTATCGTTTAATGTTTACATGATTTATCAAGCAGAAAATATTTTTAATTCTGAAAAGATGTCAAATCAGCAGAATCAGGCAATTGTTATAATGCTATTTTGCAAAATCTATTCTTTGCTGCGCTCAATAGACCTATTTTATGCGGCAGGAACAGATTATAATTTTGCAACTTTGATTTATATGTTTTTATAAATAGATAAATTTCAAAACGATAAAAAACAAAATATTGATGAATGTTTTTTCTAGAAACTCTCGCTTTATCAAGAAAATGGTATAAAAAAATACAAAAATGAGGGGTAGATGTAAGTCTTTTGATTTGTAAATAAGTGAAATAGTTTGCATTCTTATAATCACACTCGTTTGATAAGTTATTGCTTAGTTGCTGAAATGATAGAATAGATAATGTAAAAAAATAGATTGTTAAGCCTTACTTAGTAACTAGACAGTAAGAGCAACAAAAAACTTTTTTCAAATAGTGCAAATATAAAAACGGGCGGAGTAAAAGCAAGACAAAAATGACAAAATATAATGTATTTGCCGCTCAATATCCAATAATGTTTTGAACGGCTGCGATAATTATAAAATATTATTCATGTTTGTAAAATTTGATTATTCTGATTCAGAAATCTCATCCACTTTAGTCTCTTGAGACGGACTCACAACAAGTATCGCATTCCCTGAAACTTCTCCTGTTGGTTTGCCTCTTTGATACGCTATATCTTTAGTCCCTTCACCGCAGACACCGACTATTTTTTTGTCGGTTGAGGAACCTTTATCTATAGCTTCCAATGTGAACTCTTTGACGCCGTTTGCTTTGATTTTTTCGGCTATCATTTGCATAACCTCTTCGCATGGCGTTGCGTAAAGGGTTGCTGATTCAAACAATATACAAGCCAAAACCAATGATATTTTTTTCATTATTTACTCCGTGTTGAAATACTGATGACCTCTATCATATCATAAAAATTATCATGCATAGTTACATTTTCTTAATTTTTATGGCAGTGTTGCATTGCCAACATACTAAAAGAGTGCGATTTTAAAGATATCGCCTTATTCTGTCTTTTTAAAAATAAGCGTATTATTTGCTCCGCTGATAGTTAAAGTAACACTGTTCAGTTCAAAAGAGTTTGCATTTAAAAGCGTATTTGTAAAGTCCATTTCCAGCTTTGAAAGTTCAGGAGACAATGATGCCATACGTGTCGATATCATATTGGAAAATATGATTTTACTGTTTGATAACTCATAATTTGCACCAAAACTATTTACGCCGTTAAAGCCGGCAACTCTTTTTTTATCTAAAAATTGAATCACGGGCGCTTTTTGAACGTTTAAACTCTTGTCTGAAATACTTACAAGAACCCATGATGAATTTTCAAATGCACCCGCACTTGATTTTTGTACATTTGAAGTGACTGTACATCCAATAAAAAGCGCTCCTAAAAGAGCGGCAAATATCGCTTTTGTCATGATTTTCTCCTTTAAAAAATAAAATGATACCAAAACAGCACAAATAAACGGCAAAAAGAGATACTTTTGATAAAAAACATTTGAATTTTAACTTGCACGGAAATGACAAGATACGGAGGATTTTAGATTGCTATGATGAGAGGGGAGGTAGCAAATGGTGCAAAAACGGTCAATGCAGGATTGCAAAACAAAAAAATAACTAAATAAATACAAGTTGAAAGAGGTAAATGCGTGAAAAATACAAATATTATTTGTCGCATGTTCATTTGTGTAAATGCAAAAATTCATCTTTTTAACCGCTTCCAATTGGGTTTTGTTATTTTCGGCAAATCCGCCTCTTTTTGTAACTTAACAAAGTAAGCAGGAAATGAGTGACAAAAATAGATCTTATTCTTATAAATAGACACTAAAAATGCATGAATGAAAGGTATAAAAAGGGCAAATTATCGACTGACAGATGGGTAATTTTCAAGAGAAAAATAGTCTTTTACGTTGTTTTCTAACTAACCAGAAACACACATCGTGCAAAAATACAAAAGCGTTATTCATGCAAATGCAAAATTTGCCGACTTCTGCTATTATTTGTCTACGCTAACAGCTGTTAGCGTTAGTAATAATTTTGCTCTCATAAACAAAACAGAATGGGCTTTTTATGTACAATATGTGCCGGCAAATTTTATATTAAAAAGATTACTGAATAATAATCCTATTAAACGATAGAATTTAGAAACGAAGTTGACAAAACTTCAAATGTACCGTGAGAGTGCAGATAAGATATTTTTGCAGATTAAAATCAGGCGGTTTTTGTCTCTTTGAAGATTAAAAACTTAATATGCGGTCTTTTTGGTGCCACTAAAGACTTTTTGTCTGATTTTTATCAAAACCTTCATTGCTAACATTTTAATTTTGCTGTTATTTACGATAAAACTTTCATCAATATTGTTATTTAAAACATTTTATACAGATAAAATGATACCAAATAGATACATGCAAAAGCTTTGCATGTATTTTTTATATCGGTAAAACTCTGATATGTGAGTAGAGTTTTTCTTGCAAAACGGACTCTATAGCAAAAAGCGTTCCGGTAGCTCCACTTGCACAACCGCTGCAAGCACCAAGATATCTTATATAAACGTCTATATTTTCGCCCTCTTCTCTGACGTCTATAACTTCCATATTTCCGCCGTCCATAACAAGCATAGGGCGGATTTGTTCATCTAAAACTTTATCTATCTCTTTGAATTTTTGTATAACGCTCATATCTTTAAAAGCAGGCGTTTCATAAGTGTTGCAAGATGTGCTGTTTGCCAATTTTTCATACTCCATTTCACTTCTGACGTCTCTTAATATATCTGTCAAATAATACTCTTTTGCTTCATGACCGCCGGGTTTTACACAGGATTTGCAAAATGCACCGGCCTTTGTGTATCTTGTGATATCTTCAACGGTTTTAAGGTCATTTAATCTTATAACCTCTTTTATCGTCCCAAGACTCACTCTCGCGCATTCACAGACTATTATCTCATCTTCAAAGCTTGCCGCATCTACGCCTTTATATTGCGCAGCGGCGGCTTTGATGACATCATAAGCCATAACCGAGCAGTGCATCTTTTGAGGAGGAACCGAGGGTACATCAGGCGTATCGCGCATAGCAAACTCTACGTCAAGATTTGTTATCTTTACTGCTTCATCTACTGTTTTTCCGACGCAAAGTTCAGCCATTGTATCTGAACTTGCTATCGCCGTACCGCATCCGAAACTTTTAAATTTTGCTTTTTTTATGATATCGGTTTTAGGGTCAACCGCCCAATACAATCTAACGGCGTCACCACAGCTTTCAGCTCCGAAATCGGCAACTATAAGTCTTAGATTTTGACTGTTAGCCTCTTCTTCGGTTATCTCGCCTCTATGCTTCGGATTGTCCATAAGCATAGCTACTTTATTGCTATACTCTTCCCATATAGAACCGCCTATTAAATCTGACTTTGCCATCTGTTATCCTTTTTATAATCTGCTTTTATGCCATGAGGGCGCATAAGAAAATGAGCTTGATATATCGCGCAGGCGTTTTATAGCTTTTGTAGTAATATCTATCGCAAAATCTATCTCTTTTTCTGTTGTAAATCTGCTCAAGCTAAACCTAACAGCGGTATGAGCCAACTCTTTATCTGCACCTATTGCTTCCAAGACAGGATTTGACTCCAAAGTTTCGCTTGCGCAGGCGCTTCCCGTGCTTGCCGCAATTCCTTGCTTGTTTAAATCCCAAAGCATTGCTTCGCCCTCAACACCTCTAATGCTTGCCAAAATCGTATTTGGAACGCGATTTTGACGGCTTCCGACTACAAAAACGTTTGCTATTTGAAGCAGTGCATCTTCCAATTTATCTCTTAAGCGTCTTACTTCACTCTTTTCAAAATCCATATAACTGTTTGCCATCTCCAGCGCTTTACCCATGCCTACTATGCCGGCAACATTCAGTGTTCCGCTTCTAAGTCCGCCCATATGTTCGCCGCCGTGCAGCAGGCTTGTTACTCTGTGGTCTTTTTTAATGTAAAGACCACCCACGCCTTTTGGTCCGTGAAATTTGTGTGCCGAAAAACTCATAAAATCAACATCGGCGTCTTGAACATCTACACTTATCTTGCCTACGGCTTGAACTGCGTCCGTATGAAAAAGCGCGCCGTTTTCATGGGCAATTTGTGCTAACTCTTTTATGGGAAAAATCATACCTGTTTCATTGTTTGCCCACATGATAGAAACCAAAGCCGTCTTATCGTCTATCGCATTTTTTAAGCTGTCAAGCTCTACTATACCATCTTTATTTACGGGAAGATAAGTAACTCTCACGCCAAGTGTCTCTAAAAATTTACAGGACATAATGGTAGCGGGGTGCTCTACACTGCTTGTTATGATGTGGTTTTTGTTTTTATTTAAAATGTGGTCAAAATAGATACCTTTTATAACCCAGTTTGTACTCTCTGTCGCACAGGAAGTTACTACCATATCATCTTCGTTTGAGGCGTTGAAACCTTCGTACAATTGGTCCATGGCTTTTCGCAGGGCAGGATGCGTTGCACTGCCGAACGAATGCAGGGAGTTCGGATTGCCGTAGTTTTTTACAAAAAACGGCTCCATTTGTGCAAAAACCTCAGGGTCAACCATCGTTGTTGCATTATTATCAAGGTATACCAGCATTTCTTAATAGCTCCTAAAAAAGTCTCTTTTAAATTCGGATATTTTTTGTCTTTTTAATGACGGTATCATAAATAAAAATTGATTAAAACAAAATTAAAATTTACAGCAAAATTTTATATTATTATAATATATAAGATTTGAGCGTCTATTATTCGTCACTTTGTCAATATCTTTTGTCCGTATTTGCATTTATAAGTGAAAAAAACTCTCTTCTTGTATCTGTGTTTTTGATAAACATACCGCGTAAAGCTGAAGTTGTAGTAGTAGAATTTATCTTCTCAACGCCTCTCATCTCCATACACATATGTCTTGCCTCTATGACTACGCCAACCCCTTTTGGCCTTATCACATCATCTATCGCATGAGCTATCTGCTCGGTTAATTGCTCTTGTATCTGCAAGCGGCGTGCAAATATATCTACCATGCGCGGAATTTTTGATAGTCCTACAACTTTGCCGTCCGGTATATAAGCTACATGCGCCCGTCCAATGATGGGCAGGAGATGATGTTCGCACATAGAGTAAAACTCTATATTTCGGATTAGAACCATTTCATTGTTAGAGCTCTCAAAAAGCGCATCATTTAATACCTGCTTGGGGTCAAGCTTGTAGCCTTCCGTCATAAATTCCCACGCTTTTGCGACACGTGAGGGGGTTTTTAAAAGTCCTTCGCGGCTTGTATCTTCGCCAATTAGCTCCAATATCTTTTTGACTGCCTGCTCAAACTCTTGCTGTTTTGTCTTTTGCATTGTATTACTTTAAAAAAATTGCTCAAAAATTTGATTTTACTAAAAAAATGTTTATATGTAAATATATCGGCACAATATAAATGAGTTATTAAAGAAAACTTTGATATATTCTCAAAAAATTTTTATTACACAAGAGGAATCCATGGAAGTTAAAGTGGTCAGAGTCAATAGTGCAAATGCATCTGCAACGGCTGTGATAAGCAGTAAGGTTGTAGAACAAAAAGAGGATAAAATTTTAAAAACATTAGCAAAAGATGCTCGCATTGACGGTTTTAGAAAAGGCAAAGTTCCCCCATCCGTATTAAGGGCAAGATATGGTGATAAGGTAAAAGCAGATGCCGAACAAGAGGCAGTAAAAGAGTTGTATGATGCCGCTGTAAAGGAGTTGGGAATTGAAGAAAAGAGCGTAGTTGGAGAGCCGATATTTTCAAAATTTGATAAAAAAGAGAATGAAATAGACGTAGAACTTAAAATCTCTTTCAAGCCCGAAATTAAATTGGAGGGATATGAAGAGTGTATTCCTGAATTTAAAACTCCTTCCGTCACGAAAAAAGAGATTGAAGAGAGGGTAAATTCGCTTGTGAAAGCTGCCGCACCTTTGAAAGCCATTGCCACAAAAAGAGGGCTTAAAAACGGCGATTTTGCTGTGATTGACTTCGAAGGATTTATAGATGATACCGCATTTGAAGGCGGCAAAGCTGAAAATCACACACTTGAGATTGGCAGTAAAAGCTTCATAGAAGGTTTTGAAGAGGCTCTTATCGGTTTGAAAGCCAGCAGCAGCAAAGATATAAATGTAACTTTTCCGCAAAACTATTCAAATAAAGAGTTAGCAGGCAAAGAGGCGGTTTTTAAAGTAAAACTTCACGAGATAAAAGAGAAAGATATTCCAGAAGAGCTTAGCGAAGAGTTTTTGAAAAAGTTTTTGCCAAATGAAGAGAAACCTACAAAAGAGTTGTTGGAAGAGAAGATAAAAGAGCAGATAAAAAGAGAGAAAATTTCAAAACTCTACAGTGAAGAGTTAAAGCCCAAATTCGTAGAAGCGATAGTCAAAAAGTTTACTTTTGACTTGCCTGATAATATCGTGGAACAAGAGATTGATATCAATTTTAGAAACGCTTTTGTCAATATCGCTAAAGAAGAGTTGGAAGAGTATAAAAAAGACCCCGAAAAAGTCAAAGCCAAAAGAGAGTCTTTCAGAGATGATGCGCAAGACAGTGTGAGGCTTACGTTTATCGTAAATGAGCTGGCGATTTTGAATAATATCAATGTAACAGACCAAGAGGTTGCGCAGATGATATATTACGAGGCACTCCAATACGGACAAGAGCCTAAAGCTCACCTTGAAAACTACAAAAAACAGGGTGTTTTGCCTGCCATTAAGATGGCTATGATTGAAGACAAGCTGTTTCAAGCGTTGTTTGACAGGGCAGATAAAGGAAAAAAATGAGTTACTATATTCCCGTTGTCATAGAGAAAACAGGGCGCGGAGAGCGCAGTTATGACATATACTCCAGACTTTTAAAAGACAGGATAGTTATGTTAAGCGGCGAAATATATGATGATGTCGCAGCATCTATTGTTGCACAAATGCTTTTTTTGGAAGCCGAAGACCCCGAAAAAGACATATATCTTTATATAAATTCACCCGGAGGCGTTGTTACAAGCGGGCTTAGCATATATGATACGATGAATTATATTAAGCCTGATATCGTTACGATTTGTATCGGGCAGGCAGCATCTATGGGTGCGTTTTTGTTAAGCTGCGGGACAAAAGGAAAAAGATTTGCGCTTCCAAATGCCAGAATCATGATACATCAGCCCTTAGGCGGAGCGCAGGGACAGGCTACCGATATAGAGATACAAGCAAAAGAGATTTTACGCTTGAAAGAGACGCTGAATGCGATTTTGGCAAAAAATACAGGCCAAAAAACGGCAAAGATAGCCAAAGATACAGATAGAGACTTTTTTATGAGTTCACATGAAGCCAAAGAGTATGGACTTATTGACAGCGTTCTTGAAAAGAAGCCTTAACGAGGGATTTTGATGATTAGAGAAGTTTTGACATATCCAAATCCAAAACTTAGAACCATTTCACAAGACGTTACGGAGTTTGGTGAATATCTGCATACTTTGCTTGACGATATGTATGATACCATGATACATAAAAATGGTGTCGGTTTAGCCGCTATACAAGTAGGGACTGCCTTAAACGTTCTTGTGATAAATCCCGTCAATGAAGACGGCGAGCAGAAAAAAGAAGATTTGCTCGAAGTCATAAATCCGCAGATTATAGAGAGTGATGGAGTTATCATATTTCAAGAAGGCTGCCTTAGCGTGCCAAACATTTATGAAGATGTGGAGCGGTTTAAAAAGATAAAAGTGCAATTTTTTGACCGCTTTGGCGTTGAACACACAGAAGTTTACGAAGACTTCATGGCTGTAGCTTTACAGCATGAGATAGACCACCTAAGAGGGCATCTTTTTATAGAAAAACTTACATATCTAAAGCGCAAAAAATTTGAAAAAGAGTGGAAAAAGCAACTTAAGGTTAAAAGCTAAATGTGCAAAGTTACACAAAATGAATGTTTAAACAGCAGAAAAATCGGCAATTTTATAGAAGAATTTATCGGTCAAATCTTTTTGTGGTCATTTGTTGCGCTAGCTTTTATACTTTTGCAAAATCTTTTTAGCCCATTTTTACATTGGGCTATTTATTTGCCTGTTTGCGTAATCTTATCTATACCTATTGGTTTTTCTGTTGTTATCAGTACAGTTGCAGTCTTAAATCTCATTATCAAGCGGTGAGTGAAAGACGACATCAAATTCACACTGCCCAAGCTTGGACTTTTTCGTAAGATATTATTTAAATAATTGCTGTAGTTATTTTTGGATTGATAGGATTGATTGCCAATTTTCTTAATGATGTTTTTGGTATTAATACAAAAAGTGCTTTAATGATTACTGCTATATTTGCATTTTCCATCCATATTGCATATAAAATATGCAAAAAGAGTAATATAGAAAATTGCGCCGCATTGGTAAACAAAAGCAATAATAAGATATGTTTTAACTATGGAGCAAAAATGCAAAGAAATTATAATATTTGCAATAGTTATTTTTATAGAGCTCATTTTGGTTTTTAAAAGATATTGCCTATCCATTGATATGATGTATTTGCAAAATAGCATTGCCAATTGTGCTAATAAATTAATTATTGCTATTCAAACTTTTACATCCCATTTTTACATTGTCTTTATTGTTTTCGTTGCAATGTAAAACACTAATATCGGTATTTTTGCCGCTGCAATCTTTTTAAAGCGACAGAAGATTTTGGCTAAATATATTCAGTAAAAACACCACTAACAACAAAAACATCTTTTATTACTTTGCAGCCTTAGTAGATATTTTAATAAAAAAGATGTGTTTGATTTCTAGAATCTCTATTGTTCTGCTTCTATAAATAAATATAAAAGAGGTTTATTTTATGCAAAGCAAACTATTGTTAATATCACAGCTATGCTTTTAAAGGATGAAATGCGAAATATAGATTTTGCAATGCATTAAAGATTTAATCAAAAGGATAGATATGCCGAAAAATAGTATCGTTGGTTTTCCAAGAATTGGGGAGCAAAGAGAGTTGAAGTTTGCCCTTGAGGCTTTTTGGTCTGGTAAAATAAGTAAAGCCGAACTTTTGAAAAGTGCGGAAGAGCTGCGCTTAAAACACCTCAAACATCAAAACGGTATAGATTTGGTAAGCGTGAATGATTTTAGTTTGTACGATACTATGCTTGATATGATAGTTACATTGGGTGCCATACCGCAAAGATTCACCGATATAAAAGACGATGAACTCACACTGTATTTTGCTATGGCAAGAGGCGATAAAACACATACAGCTATGGAGATGACAAAATGGTTTAATACAAATTACCATTATATCGTTCCAGAATTATCCAAAGATACACAGTTTTCTCTCAATTCGTCAAAAATTGTGAGCGAATATAAAGAAGCAAAAGCTTTAGGGATAATTCCAAAGATAAATATTATAGGATTACTGACATTTTTAAGTTTATCAAAAAGTACAGATGAGAGTAATCCGTACAATCATTTTGAAAAAGCGCTTAGTGTTTATGAGGAACTGCTGAATGTTATTGCTGCATTAGACAATGAAGTGTTTGTGCAGTTTGACGAACCGATTGTTGTTACGGACTTAACGCAGGAGCAAAAAATACTGCTCAAATTAACATATGAAAAATTATCAAAAGTTTCGCCTAAACTCAAACTCATAGTTCAGACATATTTTGATTATGCAGATAAAGATAGTGTGGAAATTTTGGCTGGTACAGATATCTGGGGTATAGGACTTGACTTTGTACACGGCAAAGAAAATATTGAAAATCTAAAAAGCCTAAATGGCAAATATCTGATAGCGGGCGTGGTTGACGGCAGAAATATATGGATAAGCGATATCAAAAGTGTTGCAGGATTTTTGGAAGAGATAGCCAAAACAGCAGGTAAAGAACGCATAATAGTTTCAACTTCTTGTTCACTTTTACACACTCCATACTCATTGCATCGCGAGAATAAAATAGATACAGACATCAAAGAGTGGCTCTCGTTTTCACTTGAAAAATTAGATGAAATTGCACTAATAACAAAACTTTTTAATAATCAAATTTTGGACGATAGTGAAAAATTAAAGATAGAAGCTAATGAAAAAGCCAATATATCAAGAAAAAATTCACCAAAGATACACAATAGTGCTCTTGCTCAAAAACTCAAATCTTTTACAAATACATCAAGAAACCTTCCTTTTGAAGAACGTATCAAAATACAAAAAGATGCTTTAAATTATCAGCCTCTTGCTACTACCACGATAGGTTCTTTTCCTCAAACAAGTGAGCTTAGAAATTTAAGAAGCGCTTTTAAAAAGGGTGAAATTTCACTTGAGCAATATGAAGAGGGTATTAGAAGTCTTATTAAAGAGTGCATTGAAATTCAAGAAACAATAGGACTTGATATATTAGTACATGGCGAGTTTGAGCGCAATGATATGGTAGAGTATTTCGGCGAACAGCTTGAAGGATATGCGTTTACTCAAAACGGCTGGGTGCAAAGTTATGGCAGCAGATGCGTGAAACCACCGTTGCTTTTCGGCGATATCACAAGAGTAAAACCAATGACGCTAAAGTGGATAACTTATGCTCAATCTTTGACAAATAAAATTGTAAAAGGTATGCTCACAGGTCCTGTTACGATACTTAACTGGTCTTTTGTGCGAAACGACATACCAAGAGAGCAGACAGCTAAGCAATTAGCTTTTGTTTTACACAATGAGATAAATGATTTGCAAGAAGCTGGTATCAAAATAATACAGGTAGACGAAGCTGCTTTCAAGGAGGGATATCCTTTACGCGAAAGTAAAAAGCGTGATTACGAAAAATGGGCAGTAGAATCTTTCAAGCTTGCAACAAGCGGCGCGAAAGAGAGCGTGCAGATTCATACTCATATGTGCTACAGTAACTTTAATGATATCATTAAAACTATTGAGGCTATGGATGCCGATGTAATTTCAATAGAAACAGCCAGAGCAGGCAATAAAATATTGAAGATTTTTAAAGAAACAGGCTATAGTCAAGAAATAGGTCCTGGCATTTATGATATTCACTCTCCAAGAGTTCCGAGCGTAGAAGAGATGACAGCGCAGATAAAAGCTCTTTTGGAGATTTTTCCCAAAGAGAAGCTTTGGATAAATCCTGACTGCGGACTAAAGACAAGAAAATGGGAAGAAGTTACTCCATCTTTGAAAAATATGGTAGAAGCTGTAAAAATCATTCGCTTCTCAGAATAGATAATGTAAAAGCCTGATAAATTCAGGCTTTTATCAAATTGGCTTCAAAAATCCATCCATTAAATGTGAAGATTAAATATAATATACCTCTTATCGTAGATATTGAACCTCTTTTGCCATTGATTAAAAATTTTAATATGGAAGATGTAAATTATAGATTTTTATTATTACAACGCTGCAGCCAGCTTGTCAAAAAAAGAATTTGAAGTTAAAGTGGCGTTTTGATAAAAATGGAAGAATTTTTCAAATAAAAAAGTTCGCCAAGAATACACATAAAAAGCTAGTATCATTAACAATAAAGCATGTGTCAAAATGATAATAGCGGATAATTAAAATTATAAGATATGTGTCTAGCATGAAGTGAATGTAAAATGCAGCGCAGTGACAAGAGGGGAATTTTAATGTCTGTGCTGATATTTTTTTTGATAAATTTTTTGTAGAATTTGAGAGAGATAAAATAGGCACATCCCATTTCATATAATATGCTTGGTGTGAAATTCTTTTGAAAATAACAACTAAAATTTAAATGCAATAAAATTAATGTGCAAAATTGTCAAGTTACATATTTTTATATTACTCAGTTTGCAGTGTTCAACAAAGAGCTGCCTATCGCTAAACATTTGTGTCAATTTGATGAAATTAAAAAACAAAATGTCGGTTTAACTTGGACTCAAAAAAGTAAAGTTGTAAATTTTTAAATCAGCATAGGCGGCTTTAATAGTTGTTTGCCGCTCTCTGTCATTACTCTGTCTTCAATACTGCGCCATTGCTCGCATTTGTGACAAGCTGTCTGTACTGCTTTAGCCAACGGCTTGTGATATTTTTGACTTTAGGTTTAAAATCAGTACGGCGTGAAGCTATCTCTTCTTCGCTTAAAAGTGCATTTATTGTGTATTTATCCACATCTATTTCTATAATATCGCCGTCTTTTAAAAGCGCAATAAGTCCGCCTTCCGCAGCTTCGGGACTTACGTGTCCTATGCTAAGCCCTCTTGTTGCGCCAGAAAATCTTCCGTCTGTTATAAGTGCTACATCTGCTCCAAGCCCCATTCCAACAATTAATGAAGTTGGCGCTAGCATCTCTTGCATTCCAGGACCTCCTTTTGGTCCTTCATAACGCAAAATAACAGCATCGCCTTTTTTAACTCTGCCTTTTGTGATTCCATCTATAGCGTCTTGCTGAGAGTCAAAACAGACGGCTTTACCTCTAAAACTTCTGCTTCCAATAATGCCTGCTGTTTTTATCACGCATCCTTCTTTGGCTAAATTTCCAAAAAGTATTGCAAGTCCACCGACTTTTGAGTAGGCATTTTCAAGAGTATGAATAACATTTACATCTTTAATATCGGCATTTTTTACACGCTCACCTATACTTTCACCTGTTATTGTTAGATTGTCCAAAAACAGTGTGCCGTTATCAAGTTTTGCTATCTCGTGCATAACGGCATTCATTCCGCCGGCTTTATGTACATCTTCCATATGAACAGTGCCGAGCGATGGGGCAATTTTAGCTATATGTGAAACTTTTTTACTGATATCATTTATATCTTTTATATCAAAATCAACTTCAGCTTCTTTAGCAATAGCGAGCATGTGAAGTACAGTGTTTGAACTTCCGCCCATCGCCATATCTATGGCAAATGCATTTTTGATAGCTTTTTCATTTAAAATATTTCGCAGTTTAAATCTATCGTCAAGCGCTATTTCACAAACTCTTCTTGCCGCATTTCGTATAAGTTCTTCGCGCTCTTTTGTCAAAGCCAATATCGTCCCGTTTCCGCAAAGTGCAATACCCATAGCTTCCATCAGCGTATTCATCGAGTTTGCTGTAAACATCCCCGAACATGACCCGCCGCCAGGACATGCTCTGCACTCTATATCATAAAGTTCATCTTCGGTTATTTCGCCTTTATTATATTTGCCTACAGCTTCAAAGGTAGCGTTTAAATCAAGCGGTTTACCATCTTTATCTATCCCCTTTTTCATTGGTCCGCCGCTTACAAATACTGTTGGTACATTTACCCTCAATGCCCCCATTATCATACCCGGAACTATCTTGTCACAGTTTGGGATACAAATCATCGCGTCAAACATATGCGCATTTGCCATAGTTTCTATTGAGTTAGCAATAATTTCACGAGATGGCAGTGAATAAAGCATTCCTTCATGCGCCATAGCTATTCCGTCATCTACACCTATAGTGTTAAATTCAAATGGTACACAGCCTGATTTTTTTATCTCGTCTTTTATAATTTTAGAGTAACTATTGAGGAAAAAATGTCCGGGAATTATCTCCACAAATGAATTTGCCACGCCAATAAATGGCTTTGCAAAATCTTCGTCTTTTAATCCTGCTGCTCTAAGTAAACTTCTATGAGGCGCTCTTTGAGCTCCTTTTTTAATCATATCACTGCGCATAATCAACCTTTGCATATAGATAAAACCTCTATTATAACAAATGCTCACAAAAACCGTGCTTTTATTGAAAACAACTTATAATAAGCGCTGTATTTCACACCAAGCTGATTTTATAAACATATCGCGGGTAAATTTGTTTTTTCAAAAAATTCCACCCGCAGGCGCATTTGTCTAATCATATTGTAAAAAACATTATTAAAAAAACGCACGCAAAACCACTTTTTCTACTTTACATTTAAATAAACTTTTGCTATACTTTCCCTCTTGTTTTTTAAGCGCGGGAATAGCTCAGTGGTAGAGCACAACCTTGCCAAGGTTGGGGTCGCGAGTTCGAACCTCGTTTCCCGCTCCAATATTTTATGATTTACAAAGCCCGAGTGGCGGAATGGTAGACGCAAGGGACTTAAAATCCCTCGAACTTTTGTTCGTGCCGGTTCAAGTCCGGCTTCGGGCACCATATTATCAGCTCATGGCGACATGGCCAAGAGGTAAGGCACGGGCCTGCAAAGCCTTTATCCCCGGTTCGAATCCGGGTGTCGCCTCCAAAGAAACTTGGAGAAAAAAGATGAAGCGTGTTGTATATTTATTGATGCTAACTCTTTTTTTAGCTGGTTGCAGTAATACTTGGCAAGGCGCGAAAACCGATGCCAAAGAGGCAGCGGATTGGACGAAAGAGAAAGTCAATCAAGGTGCTTCGTACGCAAAAGATAAAACTGAATAAGTTTTTCAAAATTATTATTCGGGAGATGGCTGAGCGGTTTAAAGCGGCGGTCTTGAAAACCGTTGAGGTGAGAGCCTCCGGGGGTTCGAATCCCTCTCTCCCGGCCACTTTTTTAATTATGCTTTTTATCATATTTCTATCAAAATAACAGTTATTTTTCTGCGAGTTGTACAAATAGACTATTCACCTTGGTAATTTTATAAATACTTTCGAAAATACCCATTTTACGGTAAATTTTCATACTGTTTATGCTTACACACATATGAATAACAGGCAGAAATCTGCTTTTTGCCAGATAAAATCAATAGTGTTTGAGTAATACATAGAAAGTTTTCCTGAAAATATTTAAAAATAGGAAAAAATATTACAAAATACAAAAATCAAAAAATATGAGCTGGTTTAATTCGGCGCTGGTATTTATTATTTGTAATTGATATTTATTGCAGGAAAAATTTTGATATTGAGCATTTAAACAAAAGGCAGATATTTGTGAGTTTTTAAACTATATAAGAGTGAAATTTTTAGTTAAATTCAAACAACCAATCTCTTACAACCCAGCATTTTCTATCTGCTCGGCTTGAAAGTGCGCTATCAAAGGTTCTATTATCTCGTCAAAAAGTCCGCCTTCCATTATCGCATCAAGCCTGTATAGCGTAAGATTGATTCTGTGGTCACTTATGCGGTTTTGCGGGAAATTGTAAGTGCGTATGCGCTCGCTCCTGTCGCCGGAACCTACCTGCAATTTTCTATCCGCTATCTCCTGTTTTAAGCGCTCTTCTTCTTGCATTTCATAAAGTCTTGCCCTCAAAACTTTCATAGCGGC